>JASGMP010000063.1 GCA_030156395.1 Fidelibacterota bacterium | reverse complement strand
CGTTCATACAGAATGGATTCAACGATCAGTGCAGAAGCCAGGTTGTTTGAACACCAGATAAAGGGGTGTCCCACATTCCAGGGATAGATTTCAGCCCTTTCCTGAACCGCCCTCAGTTCTTTCCGGTAAAAATCTTCCAGCGTATCCTGAAAATCCTCTTCCACACATCCATGAAGCACATAATGGCCTACATTCATAAAGGGGTAGTATTCATAATGCCGGGCTGTATCCTTCCCAAACCAGGAATCGGTCCCCGCTTGCAGGGCGTATATTTTCGCTTCTTCCAGATAACTGGAATCCCCGGTTGTAAGGAACAATTCCGCAGCGCCCCATTCCATATCATCAGCCCAGGTGGTTTCATGGTAACGATAACTGGCTTTATGAGGAACTCCCTCCTGGCTTCCAGGTTGTTTTTTACCCATACAGTAGACTTCTTTCCCGGCTTTCAAAAAAATTTCCGCCTGTCCCGGCTGATTCAGGTCTTCTTTCCAGATTCGGGCAGCCCGCGCCATGACAGCAGCATACCGGCCAGCCAAATTTGCCAATCCGGTTGATGTATTGGTAAATTTTCCCAGCCCCTGGGGCTTACCGGTGGCATAATACACAACCCGGTAACTCTCAGGTCCCCATCCGTAATCCGATGAATCTTTGTAAGGATATTTAAATCCAATATGATCCCGGTCATCGGCTATCTGATGAAAAAGCTGATCCGGCTCAGGATGCATTCTCAGCATCCAGTCCAACCCCCATTTTGCTTCATCCAAAATATCCGGAATACCATTTGGGAATGGCTGACCCAAAGCATTCACCTCATCGTGAAACTGGACTGCTGTTTCACTGTAGGCCAGTAAGAGTCTGCCGATGGTATTCCCGCTGGTCATCATATATTGAAGCAGATCTGCCGCATCGTGCCAGCCGCCAAAAGCATAGACAAAGGTTCCATCCGGCATCGGGCCATAGGCAGTTCTGCCGTCTTTTGTGTGGCAGGCCTCATCCAGAAAAGGATTATACCCACATCGCTGCTGCCGTATGTATCCCAGCATCTTTTCCCGGGCTTCTGAATATATCCCCGATTCTTTGATAGGAAAGGTATGGGATCGGATATCCGTCCCTGCCAGTTCAATCCAGTATTCTCCCGGTTCCTGTAACTGGGTAAAATCGATTCTGTAATGAAAGGGAAATTGTCCGAAAGTTCCCTCATTGTGTGTTACTTGTTTTTTTAAAACCGTTTTTTGAAAGAGTTTTTTCGTTTTAATTTCAACAGTTCGATCCGATAAATCTTGATTTGAGAAAAGGACAGCCGTCTTTAAAGCTTCTGCGTGATAGCCCAGTTGATTTATCCGGAAATAAGCTTCCAACCCTGAAGCCCCATTCAGGTTTACCAGATACATCGTAAGCAATAAAAAAAGATGTAGTACACGTCTCATGAGTATCCCTCATTTTTTATAAGTATTGTTCACAAATCAGTTCAAAGAGCACTGAACCCTATTAAGGACGATGGGAAATCATTAACTGAAGATTGCCGTTAAATATATGACCATCCATTCAACCTTTCCACACTATTTTATTCCATTTTCGAACCGTCATAACCGGCAGGGACATTTTCCTTGACAGATTGTTCCAATGTAGATAATTTAAATTTACCGGAATTTTCTGTGAGAGTGTGTTAATTCCGGGAAGCAAAAGCACTTACTCATCCTGTCCGGTTTAAAAAAGTTGCGGGATCCGGAAGTTTCCGGAGATTTTTTATTGTTAATATGTAGATTCAGAGAAAGGAAAACCATGAAATCCATTGGCGTTGATCTGGGTGGGACAAAAGTCAAAGGCGCCTTGATAGATGAGGAGGGAAAAATACTCTCCGAACACTATGAATTACTGTCCGGTTGTTCCGGTGTTGAAGTGGTTGACCTGATCCGGCAGACCATAGAACGTCTGGTAGATCGCATAAACATAGAAGATGGTGATCTGGCCGGCGTAGGAATCTGTGTCCCGGGCATTGCAGGTCCTTACCGTGAAACGGTTTGGGCACCCAATATCCCTGAATGGGATGAACTTCCCCTGGTCTCCCTATTAAAAAATTATCCGGTTTTAAAAGATATTCCGGTTTATGTCGATAGTGACAGGGCTTGTTGTCTTCGGGGAGAAACGATGCACGGTAATGCAACCGATACCAGAAACGCTGTATTTATCACTGTTGGGACAGGGATCGGTGCTGGAATTATGGTGGATGGTCATGTATTAAGCGGTTTTGGGGCCATATCCGGTGCAACGGGCTGGATGGCTTTGGAACGTCCCTACAAGGACAAATTCAAATCGATGGGATGTTTTGAATACTACGCATCTGGAGACGGTCTTTCACGAAGTGCAAAAGAATATTTGGATGAAAATCCGGAATATCAGGGATATTTCAGACGAAAACCCAATCCTCCAAAATCGGAAGACATCTTTGCTCATTATGATGTGGGTGATTTCCTAAGTCGTTTCGTTCTGAATCAGGCCATAGAACTCTGGGGCATGGCAGTCGCAAACTATGTAAGTCTTTTCAACCCGGAAATCATCATTTTCGGCGGCGGCGTTTTTGGACCGGCTGTCCGTTTTCTGCCTGATATCCTAAGGGAAGCAAAAAAGTGGGCACAACCTATTGCTATTCGGCAGGTCACGCTCAAAGCATCGGCATTAGAGGGAAATGCAGCCTTATTTGGTGCTGCTGCCCTGCCCTTTGATAAACATATAAAGGAGAGCCAATCATGAAAAAATCCGTGCTGCAAATTTTAGCGGCCTATGCAGGAATGCTTCTATTTGGGATTGTGATGATATCTTTAGGTACGGTGAATACTTTTCTGTCGGAACAATTCGGACTGACAAATGCCCAACTGGGAAGCCTGGCCGCTTTGCTGCCGGGTGGTATCCTCGCAGGGAGCCTTGTTTTCGGCCCCTTTGCCGATCACTTTGGTTATAAATACCTACTAATTATCAGCACATTTCTGGTATCGGCAGGACTTTGGATGATGGTGGCCACTGAGACTCTTTTACCTGTTCAGGTAGCCTTCTTTCTTATCGGATTAGGCGGTGGAGCCATCAACGGCGGAACCAATGCCATGGTTTCCGATATCAACACAGAAAATAAAAGTTCCGCCCTGAGCCTTTTAGGTGTCTTTTATGGGATCGGAGCCCTGGGAATGCCTTTATTAACCGGATTACTGGTTAAAATTTGGACTCTGGCACAGGTTATCCGTTTTGTGGCACTCTTTCTCATCATTCCCATTGTTTATTTTCTGATCATTCCCTTTCCCCCGCCTAAACATGCTGATCAATTTCCCATTTCCCGGTTGAAATCCTTTTTTAAGGATCATATCCTAATCGGACTGGGATTTATCCTGTTTTTTGAAAGTGCTTTGGAAGGTATGGCCAATAACTGGTCCGCTGCATACCTTACCCAAGATCATGTGGGACTTGCCCGGACACATGCCGTGATGTTCCTTACCTTTTTAGTCGCTGCCATCACCGTCGGACGATTGATCCTGGGCTGGGCACTTCGGAAATGGTCCCCCGTGAAGGTCCTCTATATTTGTTTTACATTCATACTCATGGGCAGTATCGGACTCCAATTTACGGGATCGGCGATTTTCTATTCTGCACCGGCAATAACGGCTGCATGTTCACTGATCCTGTTGGGATTGGGTTTTTCCGCCGGATTTCCGGTGGTTCTGGCAAAAGTGGGCGAGCGCTATCCCGAATTAAGCGGATCCGCTTTTAGCTTCGTGTTGGTGATTGCCCTGCTGGGAAATACCCTTCTGAATTATCTGACAGGCATTCTCACCAATTTGTTTGGACTCCATTATTACCCGCTGATGCTCATACTCAGTGTTGTGATCATGTTTGGCCTTGCCGTTGGAATTTTTAACGCTCAAACAAAAAAGGAATGATACAATGTTAGCACAAGAATGGTTGAAAAAAGCATACGAAGTCATGAATGCCATTGAAAACACCCAGATGGAAGCCATCCAAAAAGCAGCTGAAGCTATGGCTGATACCATCGAAGCAGGGCGCTGGGTGCACACGTTTGGATGTGGGCACGCAACCCTGCCTATCGAGGAAATGTACCCCCGAATCGGTGGGTTTGTGGGATTTCATCCCATTATTGAGCTTCCCCTCTCCTTTTTTACCCATATTGTGGGAGACATGGGTGTCCACCAGTTTGTGTTTCTCGAGCGGGTGGAAGGATACGGCGACCAGATCATGAAAGGCTACAATTTTGATTCCCGGGACTGTATGTGGATTTTTTCCCATTCCGGTGTGAATGCCGTGAATATCGATGTGGCTCTGAAAGCCAAAGAGAAAGGAATGAAACTGATTGTCTTCGGCGCCCAAAAAGCGGCGGAAGGCCGGACAACCAAACATTCCTGCGGGAAAACCATGTTTGAGCTGGCGGATATTGTCGTTGATTCCTGTGCCCCGGGTGAAGATGCGGCTGTTCCCCTGAAAAACCATCCCGATAAAATCGGACCGGTTTCTACCATTGCCTTTGTAACAGCTGTTTGGATGACGATTACAACTGTTGCAGAAATTCTGGCAGATCGTGGTGTAAAATTGTATATTCACCCAAGTCACAATGTGGGTGATCCTGGGGCTCTTGACAGGCTGGATGAAGCCCTGAAGGAGTACAAAAAACGGATTGTCGGCGTGTGACACCCCGATGAAATCTTTGTGTTGAGGCTGTCTTATCCCCTCCCCCCCAACCCGTAAGGCAGTCTCAGCACTTTTTTATTTGAAGGGGAATTCCCATGAAACGTGTGGTCAGCATAGATCTTTTCCGCGGACTTACTATCGCACTGATGATTTTTGTAAATGATGTAGCTTCCGTGCCCGATGCACCCAAATGGCTGCATCATGTTAGTGCCAATACTGACGGGATGACCCTGCCGGATCTGGTATTTCCCGCTTTTCTCTTCATCGTTGGAATGGTGATCCCCATCGCCCTGGAAAAAAGAATATCCAGAGGCGTCCTTCCATCACTGAAACATATCGGCGAACGTAGCCTGGCGTTAATCATCATGGGAGTCATGATGCTGAACTCCGGCGCCTATAACCCGCATATTGCCTTTCTCCCCAAGGCACTCTGGCAGTTGTTGATGTATGCCTCTTTTTTCCTGATCTGGAATATCTGGGAAGGCAGCCCCAAACTAAAATGGTATATGCCAAAAATCGGGTGGATGCTTCTCATCTTTCTCGCCGTCATCTATCGCCGGGGAGATATCTCCGACAACCAATGGCTAAGGACCGGCTGGTGGGGAATTTTAGGACTCATTGGATGGGCTTATGCCGCGGCTTCCCTGATCTACTTGTTTTTTAAGGACCGTGAAGAGATTATCATCCTCAGCATGGGGTTTTGCATCCTTCTTTTTATAGGGGAAGTATCCGGCCGCTTGGAAACCCTGCAACCCCTGGTGGATTTTATTCACCCGGGTAAATTTCTCGGAACCCATACACTGATTGTCCTGGCCGGACTCTATGCCGGTCTGCAACTAAAAAAAGGACGGGATGTCGTCCTGAAACGATTGCCGGCAGAAGCTCTGGCCTTGTGGATGGCCGGCTGGCTTCTGCACAAGGTGTATATCGTGTCTAAAATACAGGCCACACCTGTGTGGGGACTCTGGAGCGCAGCCTTGTGTGTTTTGATTTTTCTGTTGATTTATTTTATCGCCGATATCAAGGGAATGAAAGCATGGGGCAACCCTTTTCAACCTTCGGCACAAAACCCCCTCACGGCCTACCTGCTTCCGGCTGTTTTCTACATTTTATTTGATATCCTGGCCATCCCTTATTTTCAATGGGGACACATTCATGCCGGAGTAGGTGTGTTTAGAGCTTTTCTTTTTACAGCTTTTATATTAATGATAACACACATGTGTACCCGGTTTAAAATTAAAATTAAACTTTAAATAAGAATAACAATCTGTGATATTTTGGATCTATACTTCTTTTTTTGAGTCACAGATTGATTTAAATTAGATAAATGATTAAAGATCGTTACAAATTCCTTGATTCATTTTTGAATAAAGTGGTTGGAATCACAGCGGTTTTTGCTCTGTTCAGCCTGATGTTCGAAAGAACACATTATGCAGCACCTTATTCCCTCTTTTTTCGTCGGTTGAATGCCGGAATTTTGATGCTTTTCATCACCGATGTCATCATTAAAATTTTGATTTCAAAAAACCCATTCCAGCACATAAAAGGACACTGGTACGATTTTATTGTATTTATTCCCCTGCTTCAGCATTATCCTTTTGTTCAGGATGACGCCTTTTCGATTATCATGAAGCAAATCATCATTATGGTCATGATTTTTTCCCGTCTGCGAAAAGCCAGAAATCTTATCAGCAATCTTGGCCTTCATCCTGCACGACTCATGATTCTCTCATTTTTTCTGACTATCTGTGCAGGTGCTATCGTCCTGACACTCCCCTTGGTGACAACAACCGGCAACCAAACATCTCTTGTGGATGCCATGTTTACCTCTACATCAGCTATCTGCGTTACGGGATTGATTGTTCAGGATACTGCCACCTGGTTTAATACCATCGGGCAAAGTGTGATTGCTGTTCTCATACAGCTTGGCGGGTTGGGAATTATGACCTTTTCTGTCTTTTTAGCTTTGGTCGGCGGTAAAAGAATGAGCATCAAAGATAGAACCCTGGTGCAGAATGTTCTGGATTACGATACGCTCTCTGATGCATTCCGGGTTATCTTGTTTATCATCAAACTCACATTTATTGTGGAGTTCATCGGAGCTGTTGGACTTATTTTTGCCTGGCGGGATTTTTACCCCACCTGGGGACAGACCATCTATCATTCTGTCTTTCACTCCGTGTCTGCTTTTTGTAACGCCGGATTTTCAACAAACACTGACAGTTTGATGCCTCACCAATTTGACCTGGCTACAAATTTTATCATGGCGGGATTGATCATCATCGGCGGCCTTGGTTTTCTGGCTTTAAGAAATATTACTACGTCCTTTCAGACACTGTTTTCTCATAAAAGAAGCCGTATTCCTCGCCTGAAAGTACAAACCCGAATCGTACTTCGGGTAACTTTTATACTGATTGTTGTAGGTATGGCAGGAATCTACTTTTTTGAAAGACAGCATTTCGGGACAGACTCTACACAACATGCCTTACTTCTCTCTTTTTTCCAATCCGTCACGACACGTACTGCCGGATTTAACACAGCTCTCATCTCAACGATGTCTTCCCCCACCCTCCTCCTCATGATTTTTCTCATGTTCATTGGTGCATCACCTGGCTCCACCGGCGGCGGATTGAAAACAACGACCTTTGCTGTTTTATGGCTGACCATGATCCGGGGGGTGACATCCAAAAACAATGTGGAAGTGATGAAACGAACCATTTCCACAGATACTATTCAAAAAGCATTGACTGTCCTCTTATTCTATTTGGCCTTTATCGCAATCCTGCTTCTTGCTTTGGTGTATGTTGAACCCTTTCCTTTCATGGATATTCTCTTCGAAACCATCAGTGCCGTTGCCACAGTGGGGCTGTCCACCGGCATTACCGGGGATTTATCCAATACCGGAAAAATTCTGATTATGATTCTGATGTTCATCGGACGACTGGGACCTTTGACCATCGGCTATGCCCTGGTTTTTGGCAACAAACCACAAAATTACACCTATGCCGAAGAACGGATTATGATCGGATAAGTTATTAAAACAGGAGTCATATTATGCGAAGTATAGCCGTCATCGGTTTGGGAACCTTTGGAAGAACCCTGGCTCTGGAATTGACGGAACGGGGCGCTCAGGTGATTGCCATCGATATTAATAAGGAACAAATCGAAGCCGTGAAAGAGTCGGTCACCTATGCCGTTGCTTTGAATTCCATGGACAGAACAGCACTGGAAGGCATTGCCATTAAAGATGTGGATTTGGCTGTGGTGTGCATCGGGGATGATGTAGAAGCCAATCTCCTCACCACCCTCCTACTGAAAAAAATGGGAATTAAAAAAATCTGGGCCCGGGCTATCAATGACCTCCAGCGGGAAATCCTCCAGATTATGGATATTGATGAGATTGTCAGCATCGAAGAACAAATGGGAAAGACAATCGCCAGGGGACTTATATCAAGTAATGTCACAAAATTTATTCCAATTTCTGAAGGCCATAGCATCGCCGAGGTAAAAATACCTGATAAATATATCGGCAAAACACTGGTGCAGTTAAATCCCCGAAAAAATTATAATGTGAACATTGTAGGCATTAAGCGGTTTATACCGGATATTACCGAAGAAGGAGATCGAACATTCCGGGAAGAATACAATGATGTTCCCTCACCCATAGAGAAACTTCAGGAAGGAGATGTCCTCCTTGTTGCCGGTTCCGACGGGAATATTGAAAAATTCGCGAAGGATTAGCCATGAAGAAAAAAAAGGAAAGAGACAAAAGTATTCATCTGTCTTTGAAGATTCTCTGGTTTATTCCGGGACTTATAGGATTTGGAGGATTGATTGCAGTTATTATACTCGTCGATACCCTTCCTATGCTCATTTTCGCCTTTGTGATCACTCTTTTGTATATCGCTTTATGGGTTTATTTAACGCTTCGCATTTTTCACTTTAATAAACGGCTGATTAATTATTTCCGGCGTCTTTTATCCGGAGATTTCTCAACAGGGATACATGATGTTTCCTGGATAAACGATGAAATATCCTTCATTACCCATCTGGCAACCCGGGTAGCTGAACACCTAAAAACCTATGATGTGTTGCGGGCAGACCGGACAGCCCTGAGCCTCCGGGCTTTGGAAGTCCTGTTCAGACGTGCCAGCCGAAAAATTATTATGGCTGATTTTGACAAATCTATCTTCAAATTTACAAAATCCCTTCAACATGCTTTTGGTGTTGAACAGGATACCTTCAGTTTTAATGTCATTGAAAAACAACCCAATAATGAACGGTTTTTCCGGCAATTTTTATTGGCCGCCATAAAAGATGCTCAAGTTAAAGAGTTTGCGGCGACTCTGGAATTGCCAATCCGAAAATCTTCCCTGGAGTTGAAATTCAAGTTTGTACCCATTAAAGACCGGTCCGAAAAGGTGCGTATCGCCTTTTTATATGTAGATAAACTGGAGGATGATCCGGACGATTAATAACTAAATAATATTTTTTTATTATTCAGGATGGAATAGCCTGATCCAGAAGCGTAAAGCCGTATCCCCGCTTTTTCAATACCTGTATCAAGGAATCTAGCTTATAATAAAAGGGATCCGGCCGTTCAGGATGAACACCTATATGGAGGAGCAGGATGAATCCATTCAGTCCCTTTTCTTCCTCATAGCGCAAAATCCGTGAAAAGATTGTATCCGACGAAAGATAGCGCCTTCCCATACCGGGAATTGTATAATCGGCATTGGAAGAGGTGCCGGGACTGAAATTGATAAGCACCAGTCCTAAATCATTCGTCCACCGGGCAATCTCTTCATTATACCACTCATACGGTGGAAGGTAATAGGGTGCCTCTTCTTTTTTGATTCCAAAGCGGAACATTTCCCGGTAGTTATTCAGCACATCCTTTTCAAATGCTTCCCGGCTGACCAGCGTGGAATCACGATTTTCCCAGCTGGCATATAACAAGTGCCGATCTGAATGGGCACCCAGGTAATGACCATCCTCTATTAACTCCTTAATCATGGGATGAAAATCCGGATTTCTGTAAAAATTCCCTGTCAGGAAAAAAGAAGCTTTAATACCATGTTTGTCCAGCACCTCCCGAATAACCGGTCCACCCTCGGCATACTCATCTCCTGTAAAAACCAGATGAATGTGCTTCTGACTGGTATCAGTCCGTGTGATGGCACCATGACTGTATATCAGAGTCTTTTCTTGTGTTGGCATATGACACCCTGTATAAATGATGAATAAAGAAATCCAGATAGTCCATTTTTTCACTAAGCATACTCCCGTAAATTCTTTTTATTTGCCTGTCTTTATATCTCTTGCATGAACCCAGGTCATTACAAAACCTAAAATAACAGCCAGTCGAAAAGAAGCCCCCCATTCAGCCATGGCCGTACCATGGGCAATCCAACTGTAAAAAAAGGTCACAATGACACTGACCACAAAGGTGACTGTAAATATACCGGCAAAAAACGTGAGTATTTCTTTTATATCCATAAAACCTCCGTTATAATTAAGATTCCCTGGGGAAGATAATTCTGAAAACCGTCCCCTTCTCAGTGAAAATTTCAAGTTTTCCCTGCATCTGATCGACCAAAAGCCGGACGATACGCAAGCCCAAACTGCCGGGTTCTGATATATTGATATCGCGACTTAATCCAATGCCATCATCCCCAATGACCAACTCCAGTTTTGCTTTGTCAAGGGGACGAAAGATAATGTATATCCTGCCTTTATTACGGTTTGGGAAGGCATGTTTTAAAATATTAGTCACCAGTTCATTGATAATAAGCCCACAGGGGATTGCCTTATTAATATCCAGATAGATAGCATCAACCTGGATATCCGCCTGGATTTGTTTTTTCAGGGTGGATACCTCGAGATAGTGCC
>JASGMP010000062.1 GCA_030156395.1 Fidelibacterota bacterium | reverse complement strand
GGGTGGACAGTCGCATTCATTCTTCAAAATTTCTCAGAATATCTAGAAGATGTACCTGTCATCATTGAAATTATAGATTATGAAGAAAGAATTTACAAACTTATCCCTTTTCTGAATGAAGCCGTTAAAGATGGATTAATCACACACGAAAAAGTCTCTGTATGATATTACAATCATAACTTGGGTTGACATATAAACCTACCAAGAGAGTAAAATCCGTTTAGGCAAATTAATTGTTTATTCTAGGAAATATTTATATTATACTTATCTGCTTCACATAAAAATTTCCAAAGATTTCGATGAAGTCTAAATGATGTACATGTTTTGGGCTTTTGAATAGGTTGTGATGTGGAAACAAAAGAGATAAAACGCTTACAGGCCAGTGAAGCCAAATTCCGGCAGATCTGGGAATCCGCCCGGGATGGAATGCGGCTGACAGATGGTGATGGGATTGTCCGCGATGTCAACCCGGCTTTTTCCGAGATGGTGCATTTACCCAGGGAATCTCTTATCGGAAAACCCCTATCGGTCATATATCAAAAAGATGTCTCCCGTATTATCCGGATGCATTGTGAACGCTTTAAAACACGGACTATTCCACCCCATCTGCTGAATCAATGTGTTTTACATGACGGGAGCGTCCGATGGTTTGAGGTTTATAATACGTTTGTGAATATTCCGGGTGAACCGGAGCAGGTGTTAGCCGTTTTCCGGGATAAAACGGAACTGGTTGAAGCGACAGAGAAGCTGAAAAAAAGCGAAAACCGTCTGAATATTGCCGTGCAGAGTGCCCGTATCGGGCTCTGGGATCAGGATTTCCGTACCGGAACCATAATCCGGAATAACACTTGGGCGGAAATGCTGGGATATGCTCCCGAAGAGATTCATAAAGATAAAAATGCCTTTGTCAATCTGATCCATCCTATGGACAAAGAACGAACCAACTGCATCATCCAGAAACACGAAGCAGGTCAAACGGAGTATTTCCGGATCGAGCACAGGCTTCGTTGTGCCGATGGATCCTGGAAATGGATTCTGAATGTGGGACAGATCGTTGAAAGGGATGAATCCGGAAAACCCTTGCGAGCTGCTGGTGTACATATTGACATCGACAAACAGAAAAAGACGGAAGAATCCCTGAAACAGTCGGAAAAACTTCTCCATTCCGTGTGGGACCAGTCCAAAGACGGTATGCGGCTGACCGATGCCAAGGGACGCATTGTGATGGTCAACGACGCCTTTAGTGACATGATGGACATGCCGAAAGAGGAATTGGAAGGGCAATCTCTGGGTGTTATTTATTCCCCTGAAGAACAGCACAGAATCGTTAAACGGTATAAAGAAAACTTTTCACATAAAACCATCCAGCCTTATATCGAACGCCCTTATACCCTGTGGAACGGAAAGCAAAAATGGTTTGGTGTTTCAATTGCCTTTATCAGTGATACTTTGTTGTTGAGTGTTTTCAGAGATATCACCCAGCAGGTTCGGAATCAGGAATCCCTCCGGGAGCTCGTCCATCAGAAAGAAATGCTTATGCGCGAACTCCAGCACCGGGTGAAAAACAATATGAACATTATCGCGAGTCTGATCAGCCTGGAAATGCGGCAGATCCAGGATCCGGACATCAGGGATATCTTCCTGAATATCCGTAACCGTATCCATTCCATGGCCGCCATTTACGAGCGTTTCAGCCTGGCCGGTGATCTGGAATCTGTTGAATTGAATCAATATATCCAAACTTTGGCAGAAAATATTCTTAAGACTTTCACAGCCGGATTCAACCGCTTCCATCTGGAGACCTTTCTGGATCCTGTCAGACTCGATACAAAACGGGCGGCCAACCTTGGACTCATTTTGAACGAGTTGCTGACAAATTCCCTAAAACATGCATATCCCCATCATGAAAAGGGGACGATAACCATAGAAATCCGTCAAAAAAACAATCAGCTTCGTTTTGTGGTAAAAGATGACGGAATTGGACTTCCGGATGATTTTTCTCCCGGGAAGGAAAAAGGGATGGGATTTATGCTGATTGAGACTCTGGTCAGTCAACTCAAGGGGAAAATGAGTCTTGAAGGGGGGCAGGGAACCCAAACAACGATTGAATTCCCAATTTAATCCGGTTTTGTTATGACTGTTTAGATTATGGAACCTATAGCCGTCTTGTGTCGTAGCAAGGGAAACTGTATATTTACATGGAATTGAAAGATGAAAGTGAATGATGGAAAATCATGAAATGATAATCGCCTTGGATGTTATGGGCGGTGATAATGCCCCGGCGGTGACAGTCCAGGGGGCTGCAGAAGCAACACTCGAATCCCCCATGAAGGTCCTGCTGGTAGGCGATGAAAAAGCCATTCAGAAAGAACTGAAAAAACACAAATATCACGCAGATCAGCTGGAAATTGTTCATACAAGCCACCAGATTTCCATGGGTGAAAACCCGAAAATTGCCATGAATCAAAAACCGGATGCATCCATTGTCCTGGCAACCCAAAAGATTTCCGAAGGGTGTGCCCATGCTTTGGTGTCGGCCGGGAGCACCGGGGCTGTCATTTTATCAGCAGCAAAAAATATTCCCCGAATCCTGGGTGTCCATAAGGCAGCCCTGGCGGCCAGTTATCCCACCCATAACATCCAAAAAAGGAAGGATATCTTTTCTCTGCTTCTCGATGTAGGGGCCAATATCCACAACTCTCACCATGATCTGGTCCATTTTGCCTTTATGGGAGCGACTTACGCCCGGGAAATCAAGAAAATTGAAAATCCTACAGTAGGACTTCTGAACATTGGGGTTGAAGAATACAAAGGAGGTGAAAAACTGGCCCGGACTCATGGGATTTTAAAGAACCTTCCGGATATTAATTTTATCGGCAATATCGAGGGGAATCAGATTATGCAGGGAATGGCAGATGTGGTCGTAACTGAAGGGCTTACAGGAAACATCGCCCTGAAGGTGATGGAGGGAATGGCCAGCTCAATCCAAAACCTTGGCAAACAGGCGTTTCGTCAAAATATTTTGTGGAAAATGGGACTCATTATGTTATCCGGAGGGATTCGCAAGGTAAAAGATGTCACCGATTATCAGGAATATGGCGGAGCCCCTATTTTCGGATTCGATAAGATGATTATTAAATGCCATGGACGATCTACAGCAAAAGCGATAAAAAATGCTCTGAAGCTGGCGGCTAAATCCGTCCGGGATGATATCACCGGACAAATTAGCCGGTATATCACCAATTATGAGTATCACCATGCAGACTATGATGTGGAAATCTGAGTCTGCCTGAGAATTGGTTTGGACTTGTAAAATCAATAATAACAGAAACATATACGCATTTTATGTGGAAAAGGGATATGCTTTTACAGCTTGATAAAAAGCAATGATTTTATTAACATTCATGATGATTCTGAGATAAAAGATGGTGCGGACAAAAGAATTGGAAAATAAAGTATTGGCCAGTGTGATCCGGGAGTATATTGCTACGGCACAGCCTGTTTCTTCCAGGGTGATTGTGGAAAAGTATATCCCGAATATTTCGGCGGCCACAGTTCGGAATATCATGGTGGGACTCGAGAAGCGGGGGGTATTGACTCATCCATTTACATCATCGGGCCGTATTCCCACAAATAGCGGATATAAGTATTATGTAGACACCCTGATAGCTTCTCCGGAACCAGAGGATTCTGTAAAACACGCCATCCATGAAGCCTTGAATCGTACTCCTTCTGATATTGAGATGTTGTTGAATCTTACCTCACGGCTGCTCGGGACCATGACAGATGAAATCGGTGTAGCGATGGCTCCGGTGTTCATGAAGGGGGTCGTGGATGATATTCAGCTCCTTGAATTGTCGGGGGACCGGCTGTTGCTGGTGTTCCAGATAGAAAATGGACTGGTGAAAACAGTAATGGTGGAAACCCGCCAGATGTTGAATAAATCCCGGATTCAGTTTATCCAGTCCCTTTTTAAGGAACTTTTCGTGGGCGTTAATCTCTACACGATGAAACAGAAACTGGAACGGATTCTGAAGGATATTCCCAGTGGAGAGCGGGGACTGGTGGAATTGATTTGTGGCCAGATTGAGCAACAGATGATGCCCAGGATCCACACCAGTGAAAATTATTCTTTCCTGGCAAAACCGGAATTCCGTGAACCAGCCGACTCTGCAGTCGTACACCTTTTAATGACGGATGGATGGATGTTCAGACTCCGGGAAAAATTTTCCGGTAATCATCTTCCGGATGCATTGACACTCCTGACCGGGGACGACATCGATTTTGTATCCGGGACAAACTGCAGCGTGCTCATGTCCGGTTTTACCCTGGGGAATCTGGAAGGCGCTCTGGCCGTTGTCGGCCCTTCCCGAATGGATTACGATTTTATCGTACCCCTGCTGGGGTTTGTCCGCCGCAAGATTCACGAGAAAATTAATCATATCAAGGAAAACATATAGGACACTCTTTATGAAAAAAGACGAAACTCAAAAAGATACCCGGAATCCTGAAATATTGGAGGATGAACCCCCCCGGGACATAAACAAAGGAAACACAAAATCCAAAGAAAAAGAAAAGCAAAAGAATTCCGAAGAAAAATCCAAAAAGAAAAAAGAAGAGTCTCTCCAGACGGAGACGGAAGAAACGAAACCGGCTGAGGGAAAAGAAACGGATCCCTTACAGATTCTGATGGATCAGCTGGCTCAGACCGAAGAACAGAAGAAAGATCTGGAAGATAAATTTATCCGCCTGGTTGCAGAATTCGACAATTATAAAAAACGCATGTCCCGGGATTTTGACAGACAATCGGAAATGGTTCGGGATAAGATTTTTCTCAGTTTATTACCGGTGATGGATGATCTGGACCGGCTCTTGCAGCACGAAGAAGAAAATGGGAATGTCTCCCTGGAGGGGATTGTACTTATTCGGAACAATTTTGAACGGATTTTGAATAGCTATGGCGTGAAAGCTTTTGAGTCGGTGGGACAACCCTTTGATCCTGAAAAGCATGATGCCATGATGACTCGTAAAAGCGAAGAACACAAAGTCCCGACAGTTGTTGAAGAATTCGAAAAGGGATATAAAATTAATGATAAGGTCCTTCGGCATGCCCGTGTTGTGGTAAGTGCCGCGGAATAAAATAAAAATATGGCAAAAAATTATTATGACATCTTGGGCGTCAGTAAAGATGCCACACAGGAAGAGCTAAAAAAAGCATACCGGAAAATTGCCCTGAAATACCATCCGGATAAAAATCCAGGTAATAAGGAAGCGGAAGAGAAGTTTAAAAAAGCAGCAGAAGCCTATGCGGTATTATCCGACAAAGAGAAAAGGGCCCGGTATGATCAATATGGTGAAGACGGATTGAAAAATTCCGGATTCAGCGGATTTAGCGGCGGTGGCATGTCCATGGAGGATATTTTTTCCCAATTCAGCGATATCTTCGGTGGAGCTTTCGGAGGGAGCCCCTTCAGTGACTTTTTTGGGGGAGGATCCCGCCAACAACGGGTAAAGAAAGGCTCGGACCTCCGGGTACGGATTTCCCTGACATTGGAAGAGATTTATAAAGGGACAAAAAAGAGTCTCAAAATCCGTCATTATGAAGAATGCCCCGTCTGTCATGGCTCTGGTGCCGAACCGGGTCATGGCAGGAGTACTTGTTCCTTGTGTCATGGAACCGGCGAAATTCGTGAACGGGTCGGTTCTTTTCTGGGACAAATGGTGAATATTCGTACGTGTCCCAATTGCCATGGCGAAGGGACTGTTATTGATAAACCCTGTTATAACTGTCATGGGGAAGGTCGGGTGAAAACAGAAACCAAAGTGGATGTCGAAATTCCCCGGGGTGTATCTACAGAAAATTACATGACCCTGAAAGGTAAGGGAAATGCCGCTGTCCGCGGAGGAGTTCCCGGTGATCTGATTGTGGAATTTTATGAACAGGAACATCCCATTTTTACACGCCGCGATCTTGATATTTTTATCAGTATCGTCATTACATGGCCTCAGGCGGTGCTTGGAGATGAAATTACCGTTCCGACGCTTTCCGGAAATGTCAGCCTGAAAATCCCTCCGGGTATTCAATCCGGTAAAATGCTGAGATTACGGAAAAAAGGTATGCCTGGACTCCATGGCACTCATTATGGGGATCAATTAATTCGTGTACAAGTCGAAACCCCCACCAATTTATCCAAAGAAGAGAAAGAATTAATCACTCGACTTAAGGATTTATACCGAAATAAAAAAATAAAAATCGAAAAGTATAAATGAAATTATTAGATTAGACTCATTAAAGAGGGAAAGCCATGTTAAACAATATTCATAAGAAAATGGTGTCTGTATTAGTATGGACACTGCTGGCAGCAGGGGTGTTGGTCTTGTTCAAGAGATTTTTTCGTAGGACAGATGAATGGGAGAAGGCAAAAAAAACGGATGTTCTAGGAGAAAATGAAAGAAATTTCGATGTGGACAAGAAGGTGAATATCAACAAAGCCGATGTCCATGAACTGGCAACTGTTCCTTATGTCAGCCTGCCTGTGGCACAAAATATCGTGAACTACCGTGAACTGAACGGTTTCTTTTCCAAAAAAGATGAATTGCTGAATGTGAAAGGTATCGGGCCCAAATTACTGGGATTAATTGAAGAATATATTTGTGTAGAATAAGGAGGTCTTGTGGAACAACAGGCATATAATGAAAAGTGGTCTTTCGTGGTTAAATGGGTGACCGTCATCCTATTGATCGTTTTGGCTTTAGTCATTGCGATTCCCTGGTCCATCTGGAAGGAAGAAGAGTATTACCGGAATTTGTGTCACTGGAAAATGTCAAACCTTTGGAATGCACAACGACTCTATCATAACTTGCGTCATGAATATAATCCCAACCTCCGTGAAACACTCCAGTTTATTGATCAGGTCCGAGATTCTATCCTTGCAGATAGTATGTACGTTAAAGACCAAAAAATATATTTTAACAATAAATGGATTGATATCAATGTCCCTGAATACTGGCATGAGGATTTTGATACTACCTTTGCTTATGCTTACGATGCTCAGGATACTTCGGAGGAGATTATTTATACAGCCTTGGTCCCCAATGATGAAACAGGCAAAATCGATACGCTCTTTTTAAACCGGGAACGCGACCGATGGATGTATAGTGATACTCTTTGGGAAGGAGAAATTATTGATACCAACTCGGAAATGCGTATCGAAAAAGTGGTTAAATACGAACGTTACAACCTGGTAGATTCTCTGCTCGTATGCCCTCTTATGAATGAGGTATATCAGTCCGTCCTCTCTGAAGACAGCGTGCTTACCATTTACTGCCCTACACGAGGTGGTGTGGAATTTGATCGTTACTATTTCTTTACATTCAGCGATACAGGACACGGATTCATTCGGGATGGTGAACGAAGCTGGCAAAAATAACAGGGTAAAATATGTTGTATCTTTCACTGAACCCCGGATTGTGTACTTACGTTTCTTCCACTGAAAAGGACGGAAATCAGGTTGTGGAAGATGCAGGCAAAATCCCCGTTTCCTTGGATTTGAACCGGTCCTTCTTTTACGGCAAGGATGCACTGGCACAGCTTATATCCCTCTTTAAAAATCTGAAAGAATCCCAAAATTTTCCACAACATGAAATCTCCCTGAGCCTTCCTCCCAGTATTCTGATGTATGCCGTCAACGAAGAACCGGTCCCGGACTGGATGGATACCCTGCGTCTTGGGAAAGATTATTCTGAAAAACTTGAAAAAAAAGCATATCCCCTGGAAAAGGGACAGTTGACGGTATGGCATGATCCACATATTACGGATCTGATTCTCAAGGCAGCTGAGAATACGGGATATATCATAAAGAAAATCACACCGGGTATTATAAACGCCATAAACAGCGTTTACATGATTTATGCCACCGACGATTATGACAAATTCACCATTCTAAAATGGGATGCCCACTATCCGGAACTGGTTATTTTCAGGAATGATGTTCTTTCAGGCTATCTTTGTTTTGCAAATCACGAATCTCCCTGTATGTTGCAGAGCAGTGGTGATGTGGATGCTTCCATCCTGGAAATTCTAACACATCATAACATTACAGAAAAATTATATGACCACACAGGTCCTCTTTTTGTATATTCTGTTTTTGAACCCGATTCAGATCCCCTGCAACCCTTTAAAAAATTTGGGTTTTGTGAAATTATCAATCCATGGACCGGACTGGAAGTCAGTCAATCCGGAAGCAGTATGTTTACGGATTTAACTGACACCGCATTGTCTTTATGGACTGAATCCGCAGGATTTATAAACCGGGAATAATTATGAAAAAAATGGATGTGAACATTTTGGAAAAGGATGAAGACGCTGACGTGAAAGCGCCAGAATCTGAATCTCCGGCAGAGGAAACAGCTGAAGAAGAGCCATTCGTCCCACAGGAAGCCTTGCCGATGATGGACGAAGGTGAAGCCGGGAAAAAAGAGCTGAAAGATACCCCTACCCGGGATACCGAGAGAGGGTGTACCATTGAAGAAATGCCTGCAGATCAGGAAGAAGCAGGCACGAATTCGGTAGTGGATAAAGAGAAAAAAGCCGGTACAGGCGGTGGTGGAAGCGGTTCCAAACCTCCCGCCAAGAAGAAATCAAGTCGAAATATCATTTTGTTGCTCCTTTTTCTTGTGGTTCTGGCCCTTGCTTTTTTATTAACCCAACCAGAATATGTCCCGGGTTTCTTCAAACTGGACAAAGATACGGTTCCTGTTGTTGAAAAGACTGTCCCTTCCGATACCCCGGAGTTTTCCATCGTTCCTGCCGAGGATGAAAAAGCCGGTGAAACTCTGGCAAGGATTCAAAAGGCGATGGATGATCAGGGAAAAGTGGTACCGGAAAATATTCAGATTCTGAAGCAGCAGATGGCTGAGTCCGCAGAAAGACTTAATCGGTTATTCCTGCTCTCCAGGCATTTTCCCAGTGGGCTCTTTTGGTCTTATTACTCTACCAGTTCCGGTTTTGAACTGCTGGAAATGAAAGCTTCCGAAGTGGGCCTGTTTGAAGAATATTTTAACCGAGTGATGAAGAATAAGCTCTTCGATACCCTGGAATTTTTCTCTTACGATGGGAAATACTGGGACTCTCTCGAAGGTGTATTTGTCGGTTCATATACCCCCTCAGCCAAAGCCGGAAAAGGTCCACTCTATACCATGAGTGTCGAAGATTTTCTGGATTATACAGGATATGCTGCACAAAAGGCCGGTATCAATTTTACAGATAGAAATGCGAATACGGGGAAGTCAGTGATTCCCGGAACCAGACAAACAGTGTTTGAACTGACGTTTTACGGAACTGTGAACCAGTTGGCGGATTTTGCTGAAGAATTTCTCTCAATCCCCGCAACATTTACGATTACAAAGGTCCTTGCAGGCCGCAGACTTTCGGACTCATATCCCGATCCGCTAAAACTGACACTGTTTGTCTCGTTATATGAAAAAGAGTGATGCCCAGAATTATATCTGGAGAATTTGGCGGACTGGTGATCAAAACACCGGGGTATAAGATCCGTCCGACATCCGATAAAGTAAAAGAATACATTTTTAATGTCATTCGGGAATGGGAAGGAATGACGGTGGCGGATCTTTTTGCAGGTTCCGGCGCTCTCGGTCTGGAAGCATTGTCCCGGGGAGCTTCATCTGTGGATTTTGTGGATAAACATCCCCTGTCTATCCGGATAATTACTGAAAATATGGAAAAATTGAACCTCGACCACAAGGAAATACGCCGTTTCAAGAAGAATGCCCGAACATTCTGTTCACACTATACAGAGTATTATGACCGGATTTTGGCGGATCCGCCATACACGCTCAGTCTCGACGCATCATTCTTCCAGAGTGTTTCTACAGCCCTGAAAAAAGGGGGATTGTTTGTTCTGGAGTATTCAGTTCATGAAACAAATCAGATCCTGACGGATATGAATCTGATAAAAGAAAAAGTATTCGGTGAAACAGGAGTCCGAATTTATGAAAAATGAACGGATTGCCGTATATCCCGGGACCTTTGATCCCATCACCTATGGTCACCTGGATATCATTGAAAGAGCCGCACAACTTTTTGATAAGGTGATTGTTGCCATTGCGGTAAATAAAAACAAAACAGCTCTATTCAGTGTGGACGAACGGAAAGAGATGGTGGAAAAATCCACGGAACATCTGAAGCAAGTGGAAGTGGTCACTTTTCGGGGACTCAGCGCCCGTTTTTCAGAAAAAATGAATGCCGTGGCACTTATTCGCGGTCTCAGGGCCGTTTCCGATTTTGAATATGAGTTTCAAATGGCATTGATTAACCGGAAAATTGGTAAAAACACCGAAACCGTTTTTTTAATGCCCACAGAAAAAAATACCTATCTCAGTTCTTCCGTGGTTCGGGAAATTGCTTCTTTCCAGGGAGATGTATCCCACTTTGTACCGAAATTTGTCAAAGAGAAACTAGAGGAGAAATTCAAAAAATGAATCCACTTGAACACATTAGAAAACGAGCCATAGAAGAAACTGATATTCATCTTGTCCTTCCTGAAGGGAATGATCCCCGTGTGTTACAGGCAGCCATGACCATCGAAACAGAGCATATCGCCCGAGTGACGGTTTTGGGAGATGAAAATCAGATTTTAAAAACGGCATCTGATGCCGGTATTCAACCCCATGCTTTGCGGATGATCAATCCCTTATATAGTGAATATCTTG
>JASGMP010000061.1 GCA_030156395.1 Fidelibacterota bacterium | reverse complement strand
AGATTACAAGGCATTCATCTCCCGGGAGACCCATACATTGGGTGTTGTTCAGGTGGATGATCCCACGCGTTTTGGCATAGTAGAAACCAATGAAGAGGGACATGTAGTTTCCATGGTGGAAAAACCGGAAAACCCGTCGGGGAATCTGGCAATTGCTGGACTTTACCTGATCCGGAATCAGGGATTACTGAAAGAAGCCATCGAAAAACTGGTCCGGGACCAGCAAAAGACCCGGGGCGAATACCAGCTGACGGATGCCCTTAAAATCATGATGGATCAGGGAGAAATATTCACCACCGCCGAAATAGAAAGCTGGCTGGATTGTGGAAAACAGGAAACCCTGCTGGACACAAACCGCCTGATCCTGGAACAGAAAGGTTCCAAGCCGGGAAACGCCAAGAACTGCGCCATTATCCCCCCTGTGTATATTTCAGATGATGCCTCCGTGAAAAATTCCGTGATCGGTCCCTATGTATCCATCGGTGCCGGTGCCGATATATGCGGCTCTGTCATCCGGGATTCCATAATTTATGAAGAAGCTGATATCGAACATGCCCTTCTTTCAGGGGCTATCATCGGACAGAAAACCGTCTGCAAAGGGCGGCTGAAACCTGTGAATCTGGGGGATTTTTCAGAAGCTTTTGAATAAGGGATGAAATGATTAAATTATTAAAATTAAAAAAAGGAGACATTTTTGCGTATTACATACTTTACCTCTGAATCTGTCACCGAAGGTCATCCTGATAAAATATGCGATCAGATTTCCGATTCCATTCTGGATTCCATTCTGGATAAGGATAAAGAGGGCCGGGTAGCCTGCGAAACCCTGGTAACAACCGGACTTGTCATGGTCGTCGGAGAAATCACTACCGAATGTTATGTAGACATTCCGGAAATCGTCCGGAAAACCCTGAAACGCATTGGGTATGATAGTTTTGACAGTGGGCTTAGCTACGAGAATTGTGCCATCATTGAATCCATCCACCCACAATCTCCTGATATCAAAAAGGGCGTGGACGAAATAGAAGGTCACGAGCAAGGAGCGGGAGATCAGGGACTCATGTTCGGTTTTGCCTGCAGAGAAACACCGGAATTGATGCCTCTCCCTATTTCACTGGCACATAAATTGACACTCCGAATGTCCACCCTTCGTAAAGAAGGGGAATTGCTTTGGGCACTTCCTGACGGAAAAAGCCAGGTGACTGTGGAATATCACGATGGAACACCTACGCGGGTCAGCTCGGTAGTTATCGCCATTCATCACCGAAAAGATGCCGACACCGACAAAATCCGTAAAGATATCACCAACATGGTCATCAAACCGGTTTTGGGTGATTTGATGGATAATGAAACCACGCTGTATATCAATGCTACCGGCCGATTTGAAATGGGCGGTCCCCAGGCAGATTCCGGTGTGACAGGACGGAAAATTATTGTGGACACCTACGGGGGTTATGCCCGTCACGGCGGCGGTGCATTCTCCGGGAAGGATCCTTCCAAAGTGGACCGATCTGCAACCTATATGGCCCGGTACATAGCCAAGAATCTCGTGGCAGCGGGACTGGCCGACAGTTGCGAAATTCAACTGGCGTATTCCATCGGTGTGGCTGAACCCTTGTCCGTTTTTGTAGAAACTTTTGGCACCGGAAAACTTCCCGATCATCAACTGGCTGACATTGTCCGGAAAGAATTCCCCCTGAAACCTCATCAGATCATTGATTATCTGGATCTGAAACGCCCCATTTACCGGAAAACTGCAGCCTATGGCCACTTTGGCCGTGAAGATTGCGGCTTTAGCTGGGAAAAAACAGATAAGGCAGAGGAACTCAAAAAATATCTTTCCTGAGCCTTTCCGGTTTTTGGAAAATGAAACACCCTCATTATACATGGCTGCACCTAAAAGCCTGTCTGGCATGTGTACTTTTCTGTACACTTTTTTTTTCTTCCTGTGACTTAAATATTCCCACCAAGCTGGAACCCCCAACATGGAAAGCCTCTCTTACACTCCCCCTGATTTATGAACAATATCCGGTGATCGACCTGGAAAATGATTCCACATTCTTTGCCGAAGGCGATACCATGTTTCTGCGCTTCGGCGGAAATCTGGGTCAGGTGGCTCTGTCCAAAAACAATTTCATTGTCCCGGTGAATACCCGTATTTCTGTTCAGGAAGAAGGACAAACACTCAGGGTTGACCCGATCAACAGGGATATCAGCGATAAACTGACCCTTGAAGACATTGTGGGTGCAGATATCTCAACCCTTCCACCGGATGTGTGGAATGATCAGATCAATGAACCGGTTGCAGATGTAAATGAGACGGTAGATTTTGGAGAAGAAACGCGGGAAGAACTAGGACGATACTTTTCTGCTTACGCCCTGGAAACCGGTGAAGGCAGTTTTTTTGTGACTGATTTTCGAAACAATTTGCCGGGCCCTATCTTTATCGATACAGTAAAAATCGAAGTCATCCGTGATGATATGTCCCGCTATGACCTGGTGGTGCACGAAGGCGGAACCGTTTCAGCCTACGGCACACTCAGAGATTCCACCGACTTGACAGGTAAACTGGTGGAAGGAACACGGCTGAACGCATCCATGGCGATTTACCGTGTCCCGGTCAGCGATACCCTCTATGCAAATCCCGATATTGAAACAGGACTTTATTACCGGCAAAACACTAAAATGTCCTTTACATCCATCCATGGACGCACAAAAGAGATCGTCCTCATGGATACAACGCTGGGATTTCCCCTTCCCCAAAGCAACACACAGATTGAGGAAGGGGCATTAAGCGTGACCGGACCGGATACCAATGAAATCAACATGACTGTTTTAAACAACACTTTTGATGCACCCATCCGGTTCGGGCTCATCTTCCCCCAGATTCAATCGCCTCCGCCGGAAAACCATCCTGCCGCATTTCCTGATACTCTCCTCACTCCAGGTCTGGACATGACCCTGAATCTGGATGGATACTATGTAAAAAGCAATGATGATGAATTATTAGACAAGCTGGAATACACTTATCAGGTAAAAATTGACCGTGCCGCACCGGATGTGGCAGGATATAATGCCACTTTCCCCTTGAATGAAAGTATGGGAACCCTCCAGGTTGATTTTCAGGTAACGGACATGCGTTTTGATTCGTTAAAGGGGCAATTCAACATGCTTCTGCCTGGAGATGAACAACAAATGGAACTTCCGGAAGGTATCACCGGTATCGGCATTGCCGAACCTGAAATGACGCTCCGTGTACGAAACCGTATTCTTCCCGTAAAACTGATGATGGATATTACGGCTGTAAAAAAAACGGAATCCCGCACCATGCATGTAGAACCGTCTCTCAATTATCCGGATGTAGCAGCAACCGATTCAGCCCTTTCCATCATCAAATTTAACCGACAGGGCATGTTTGTTTACTGGGATGACGAATCAAATTTGGTGCTGGAAGATGAGACACACCCCACAATTGCAGACCTGATAGATTTGAATCCCAAAAATTTCCGTATCAGCACCAGTGCCCTTGTGAGGGGAGAAGGAACGATTGGCATTGGAGACAGTCTGTGGGCCGATTACATTCTGGAAGCTCCTTTTAAATTTCTGTCAAGCCGCCAGAGCTTTATGCCAAAAGAGCACACAACAATTGCCGCGTGGGATAGCTCTACAGCAGCCTTTATTAAGGAGAATGCAACCGGCGCCATCATATACGGCAATCTGACCAATCACATCCCCTTGCATGGTACCTTTACGTTGCTGATGTCGGATAGTACCATTTTTCCCCAGGACACCCTGCCTTCAACCCTGGATTCACTGAATATTGTGGGTATGGGAAATAGTCGTATTTATTTTAATAACGGGGATACCATTCGTCTGGATACTCTTTTTTCTGTTCCATTGCCCCGGGCAGGAATTAATTCGAAAACAGGCATGGTCACTGCACCGGTAGATTCTATAATTACTGACACCATTTCAGCCGAGCTGGTGATTGAATTAACCCGCCGGGTCAATCATTACGTGATGCCCCGGATTGATCTTCAAACTAGTTCCGATTCCCTTATTTTTATCCGGCCCCAGGATTATATCGGTGTGCATGCCTATATCGGGTTTCAGGTTAACACCGGTGATTTTATCTACGGTTCCGATGACGATGAAGAGGACAGCGGAGAATGATGCGACGCTTTCTTATCCTGTTTGTCGGTTTGACTGTCATATTATACGCCCAGTTTGATCGGGATCCCCGGGCGGTGGGGTTGGCAGGAGCTTATGGTACGATTTCCCGTGGTTTTTCCGCCGTCGGCTGGAATCCAGCCAACCTTGCTTTTCCCAATTCTTCCGGCCACACACGCATTTCACTGGGTTATGTAAATCTCCGAATTCAAAATACCGTCCTCTCCCTGAAGGATGTAAACTACTATAACGGCCGCGATCTGGAAAGGCCAGACCCCTACACCGGAGAAATTCCCAAGGAAGGATTTCTTGACCTTTTCCGGGAGGATGGATTCCGGGGAGAAGCCGGACTTTCGCTGATTGTTCCTTTTTTGAGCCTGTCCCATAAAAACTGGGCTGTAACCACCCGAATGATTTCTGCAGCCGACCTGATCATGCCTTATGATTATGCGGACCTTTTTGTCAATGGGAACAAAATCCTCAAAGATTATGATCTGACCATTGATCTCAACTCGATGGTTATGGCCGTTGCCGATTACTCGATGGGAGTCCCCTTTGAATTCGGGGCTGTGGGATTCACAATCCGCTATTTTCAGGGATTAACCTATTATGGTTTTGACAGTGACGAATCCACGGCACATTTCCTTACTGATACAACATCCCTTAAAGCCGGTGCCGAATATATTACACGACTGATGTATGGCGGAACCGGTGCCGGATTGGACCTGGGTTACACGTCTAATCCCTGGAATGGCTGGCAATTCAGTGTAGCGCTGAATAATCTCTTTGCCCAGACTTACTGGAATAAACCTACCTATGCCCGGATGCTGCTGGGGGTTGATGAAGCCGATATTTATCAGAGTAAAAAGTATGTGTACCGCCTGAAAGAACTGACTCCCATGGATTTTTTCGGGGATACAACAGGTATAATGCCTACATTTGAAGAAATTTACATGACAGAAGAATCCTCGCTCGATCCCCCTGACGGAGCCGTTAAAATCCGTTATCCCGCATGGGTCCGTTTTGGTCTGAGGCGCCAGCTGAATCCGGAAGTCGTGTGGGTCAGTGATTTTTCAGCATCTTTTCACAACATCTTTTTTGCACGGGATTCGTGGTTGTGGAGCAACGGCATCGAATTTGTGCGCTCACCCGCCTTCCCGGTACGGGCCGGATTGGCCTGGGGTGGAAAAAACAACAAACATGTCTCCTTCGGTTTCTCAATGAAAACCTGGATTTTAAACCTGGATTTTGCCATGGCACTGCATAATGGATTCAGCCTGCAAACAGCGAAAGGACTCGAACTGGCTTTGGGTGGATATCTTGAGTTTTAACGGCTTTTCCTACAATCGAAGGCTATAAAAAGGTTTTATTCTATGAAAAATCACGAGAAAAAACAAACACCGGAACCTTTTGGGAAAACCTGCTATCTGTGTGGCGAAGAAAACCGGGAAACATTAACCGAAGATCCTTTCAACAAAGGATTTTATATTTGCCGGGAGTGTCTTGAACGTACGAGCCGACATGATACCATGGTCCGCCTGGGACTTGAAATACAACCTGAACACGAATAAATGGTAACGAAGGCTCATGGAAAGTGTCCAATTAAATTCATTACGGAGAGACTGATACAATGAAGGAGGATTCCATGATCTCCCTGACAAAACGGGTGACCTTTTCCGCGGCTCATGTACTCCGGAATCCGGAGTTTGATGAAAAAACCAATCAGGAAATATACGGTAAATGCAGCTGGCCTCACGGACATGGCCATAATTATATCCTCGAAGTCACTGTTCAGGGACGCATTTCCCAAGAGACAGGCATGATTATCGATTTAAAAAAACTGAAACACATCATTCAAGAAAATATTATAGATAAACTGGACCACAAATTCCTGAACACGGATGTCCCGTTCCTGAAAGGAGTCATCCCCACATCGGAAAATCTGATTGTATTGATCTGGAAAGAACTGGAAAAGGTCTTGGAACCGGGGATGCTCTATGAACTGAAACTGTATGAAACAGAAAACAACTGGGTTGTCTATCGTGGAGAATCGTAATCCTATCCTGGAATTATACACACGGATTTCATTTTCTGCCGCTCACAGTTACCGGGACAAAGACAAATCCCCGGAGGAAAACCAGCAGAAATACGGAAAACACAGCCGTATACACGGGCATAATTACGAAGTAACCTTGGGATTACGAGGCCCGGTGGATACAAAAAGCGGGATGATGATTAATTTCTTCGAGGTGGAACAGATCCTCAAAGAAAAAATTATTTCAATCCTGCATATATCCCATCTGGAAGAAGATATCCCCTGGTTCAGGGAACATCTTCCTACAACCGAGAACATTTCCTTATTTATATATCATCAACTCAAGCGTGCCTTCCCCCAGTCTGTGACGTTGATATCGGTGGAAGTCCGCGAAACCCCTGATTTAGGAGCCAAGATAAACAATGAGTAATCCACGCATTAAAAAACTCGAAGCCATTACACTGGATTTATTAAAGGAAATCGGCGAAGACCCACAGCGGGATGGATTGTTAAAAACACCGTACCGTGTAGCAAAGTCCTGGGAGTTTCTTTCAAAAGGCTATGAAATGAAACTGAAGGATATTATCAACGATGCCATCTATGATGAAGAATCCCAGGGTATGATTGTGGTCCGTGATATAGATTTTTTTTCCATGTGTGAACATCACATGTTGCCTTTTTTTGGCGTCGCCCATGTGGGATACATTCCCAATGGAAAGGTTTTGGGACTCAGTAAAATCCCCCGGATTGTCGAAATGTATTCCCGCCGTTTGCAAATTCAGGAACGCATGACCCGCCAGATTGCAGAAACACTTTGGAATACAGTGCACCCAATTGGGGTTGGAGTTGTCATAGAAGGTCAGCACATGTGCATGCAAATGCGGGGTGTTGAAAAGAAAAATTCCTATACAACAACCTCTACAGTACTTGGGGAATTTCACGATGATCCGGAAACTAGGGCAGAATTTCTTACGATGATCTCCAAAAAAACCTTCGGGTAATGATTCTTGTATGAACATACCACTTCTGCTCACTCTGGTCACCGAGCTGTATCAACAGGCTTCCAAAGAATCCAGCCAGCCGGCAGATGAAATTGTACACTACTATTTTAAACAAAGGCATTTTTTAGGAAAAAGGGATCGCAAGGCGATATCAGAATTATTCTGGCACATAATGCGTCACAAGTCCCGTTTTGAGTGGCATTCTGCCGAAGCTGCATCTCCTACCATGAGCACCATCATACCTGTAGAAGAGCTGGCAGTCCGGGCTTACCGGGATCTTTACCCAATATCTCCGGAACCGGACTTCCGGAAAGAGGATGCTATTAGCCAGGCGTGGAAGCAGGTAGAAAAAAATAAAATGCAAAAGAAACCTCCGGATCCTGTTACCTACAGCCTACCGGAATGGATGTGGACTGATCTGGAGAAAATTTTTGACCATGAGACATTACATGCCACTGCCACATCTCTATTAAAACCAGCGGGACTTCATCTTCGGGTAAATACACTAAAAGCGAAAATTGAGGATGTCACACAGGCATGCCCCGAATACACCATCCATAAGGGAAATCTTTTACCGGAAGCCCTTCGAATGCAAGGGAACCCGGATATCCGACATCACAAAATATTTAGGCAGGGGTGGGTTGAAATTCAGGATGAGGGGAGCCAGCTTATTACCCGTTTTATTCAACCTCAGGCGGGAGATTACATCCTCGATGCCTGTGCCGGAGCCGGAGGAAAATCCCTCCACCTGGCAGCCCTCACCCAAAATCAGGCCCGGATTATTGCCACCGATAAATATCCTGAACGTCTGATGGAACTTATGCACAGGGCAAGCCGTACAGATGCCCGTATTCTGGTGATGGACCAAAAAGAAGTTTTTAAAACCCTTCAGGGCAAGGCGGATATTGTTTTTCTGGATGTGCCCTGCAGTGGGAGCGGTACTTTCAGGCGTCGGCCGGACCTGAAATGGAATCTGACACGGGGAATTATCCAAAACTACGTGGAATTGCAACGAAAAATACTTCAAGAAAACATACCACTGTTAAAACCGGGTGGACGCCTTATATACGCGACCTGCTCCATCCTGCCTGAAGAAAATGAAGGGCAAATGGAGTATATCATGAAAACCTGGCCTCATTTAAAACCGGTCCCGATTTCAGATGTAATTGAGGACTTACATCTGCCACTGAAACCTTCAAAAACCCCCTGGCTTAGGATCAGCCCCCAGGACTTTGATACTGATGGATATTTTGTGGGTATCATGAAATGAGAGAATTGAGTTTTAAATGATTCCTCCCGCGGAGGCGCAGAGGGATTGATTTGATTGGGGGATTGGATGATTGGTTTGATTGATTTGATTGAGGGATTGGCACTTCGTGCCTTTTTGGAAGCTGGAAGTTGGCGCCGCTCCGCGACTGTTCTTGTTTTGGAGCATCAATTAACCCACCCAACCCAATTCATCATTCTTCATTCAATTCATCATTCTTCATTCTTCATTCATCATTCTAAAGGTTGGGTGCGTCAATTGACGATGATGGCAAAAAAGTCCCCTCTGGAGAGGGGATTTAGGGGTGTGTTGCGTCGGGGGCGCGAGGAAAGCTGGCACTTTGTGCCTTTTTGGAAGCTGGAAGTTGGCGCCGCTCCGCGACTGTTCTTGTTTTGGAGCATCAATTAACCCACCCAACCCAATTCATCATTCATCATTCTTCATTCATCATTCTAAAGGTTGTGTGCGTCAATGGACGGAGGGGTAAAAAAGTCCCCTCTTGAGAGAGCTTGCCCCGATCCATCGGGGGGATTTAGGGGTGTGTAGGAGAGTAACGAGTGACGCGTAACGAGTAACGAGGTGACCATCCCTGAACCCCTGAGCCCCTGAACCCTTGAACCCCTGAACCCCTAAGCCCCTGAACCCCTGAGCCCTTGAGCCCCTGAGCCCCTGAACCCCTGAGCCCCCGAACCCCTGAGCCCCTGAGCCCCTGAACCCCTGAACCCTTGAGCCCCTGAGCCCCTGAGCCCCTGAACCCCTGAACCCCTGAAATGGGGATTGAACCTCATAAAGCCAGCATAACGAGGGACCAATATTCCGGACAGACGCGATCCGTCCTTTCTCTTTCCCTTCAGACTCTCGTCCCTTGTTCTTTGTTCCACATCACTTTCTTACATGTCAAAATATCAGATTACAAACCATATCCACATTGATTGAATTTCAGGCCTCATTTGGATATTTTAATCCTATCTGTTGCCGGATCTGATCCATCACTTTCATAATCGTCAGTGTTTCTTTATGGGGTACAACAGGACTTTCAGTCTTTCCATTTCGGATACAGGACATAACATGAGATGCCATATAACCGTATCCCTTGTTCTCAAAAGCAAAATGTTTAACAACCGGTTTTTCTGATCCCAGATTAATTGTGAGGGAATCCTGATGCCACCAGGGCCCATGGGCGGTGATCATCCCTTTTTCTCCCATCACCGTAAAATCATAGGGAGTCTGGTTGATAACAGCCGTATAAAAGACAGACAATTTTCCATCTTCTGTTTTCATCACGACACCAGTCCGTTCATCAATACCGCTTTGACCTAAGGTGGCAAGAGAGGCTGTTTCAACAGGATTTCCCATGATCCAAACACTGGTTGACAGCGGATAAATGCCCACATCCAGCAATGCGCCACCACCCAAATGGGGATTAAATACCCGGCTTTGGGGATCAAAATCCATGACATAACCGAAGGCACCAGAAAAAATACCCAGGTTTCCCAAAATACCCTTTCCAAGTGACTCTTTCAGCCATTGCATCAAAGGTGTAAAGCGGATCCACAATGCATCCATGAGAAACAATCCCCGGGATTGGGCAACTCTAATCATCGCTTCAGCTTCCCCGGTATGGATAGCAAAGGGTTTTTCACACAACACATGCTTACCGGCCTCCAATGCAAGGATCGTATTGTCTTTGTGAAAAGGATGGGGAGTTGCCACATAAATAATATCTGCAGAAGAATGATTCACCAGGTCCGAATAATTGCCAAAGCGTTCAGGAATATGAAACTTTTTTCCAAAAGTTTCTGCTTTTTGTTGAATGCGGGAACCGACAGCCACAACATGTGCGTCTGGCAATTTCTTTAATTCACGTGTAAAAATTTCCGCCATGCGTCCTGTACCAAGAATTCCCCATTTTAGTTCCTTCATCATCTATCCTTTCGAGTATAATCATTCAAATGTAGAAAAGAATAATCAAAGGAATAAATCTTTATTCCGATCTTTAAAAACTTTTCTGAAGAAATCATCAAAAAACAGAGCAATAATCATTATTGTCATATATTTTATTAATAATATTATTTTGACTTGTTTCAGATTTTGGATTATTTTACCCCCGGGGTGGGGGGCGAGCACATCACGAGATTTAAGTATATCATATCCTTATAAAAAAAAGCCGGCGAAATCACCGGCTTTAGGGATATCACATACATCATTATTTAATCGGAAGACCTCTGAAGGGTAAAATCCATTCCTGAGTAACCAGTTCAAGAAGGCTGATGGTTTTGGCTGATTGGGGAACATCATTGAATGTAAGAGTCAACAACGTAGGAACCTGGCTGATCATACGGTGTTGCAACACATTGTGATAGGTCGCTTCTTTATTTCCAATAGTTCTGACCGGAGACCCGAATTCACGTCCCTGGTCATCATAAAAACGGGTATTTCGGTGAATCGTCAATTCTCTGTCTTCAGGAGAAAGGTTGGTAATCTGGATTTTAATCATCACTTTCCCATCGGGCATTCGATTACAGGATAGCACATCAAAGGAAAAATCATAGGCTTTTACTGCTGATACGGACTC
>JASGMP010000060.1 GCA_030156395.1 Fidelibacterota bacterium | reverse complement strand
CAACCTTTTTTATGAGGGATCTGATCTATTTTCTTATTCTCTTTTCCTTGTCCTGGTGTGCTCCAACAGGGTTGCAACGGTGGAAATTAAGCCGGCCTGTCAGCCGATTTGCTTTCGGAGGTATTGCAGTTGCCCTGGCGTATCTTATCTCTGCCGTTCTGAGTTTTCTTAATTATCCTGACTACGGCTGGGATCTGGGCGAGCTGGTGAAGGTGAATGCCCTGTATGGATTCGCCATCGGCCTGGCGGTGGAACTGGGCTTTGAACTTGTTAATCTGTTGCTTACTGTCTTGTATGCCCGCCGACCTGATTGATACTCACGCCCATTTGAATTTTTCTCCCTTTGCGGATCATCCGGAACCCTACCTGGAACGGGCACGGCAACAAGGGATCATTGCTGTTATTGTCCCCGGTGTGGATATTCCTTCCTCAGAAAAAGCATTGGATCTGGCGGACCGGTATGATATGATTTATGCGGCAGTCGGCATCCATCCTGAAGACGCTGGCACTTTTACTTCAGATTACCTGAAAATCCTTGAAACTTTGTGCCGCCATGAAAAATGTGTGGGCATCGGGGAAATCGGGATGGATTTTTACCGGGAGTATGCACCGGAAGCGATGCAGACCCGCGCTTTTCAAGGACAGGTGGAGCTGGCAAAATCCATGAACCTTCCCCTGATCATTCACAACCGGCAGGCTGATGCACCCATCATGCATATTCTGAATAAGGTAGATTATTTTAACGGCCAGTGTCATTGCTATACCGGAAAGGTGGATTTTGCCTGGCAGTGCCTTGAAAAAGGGCTTCTTATTTCATTTACCGGGTTGGTGACCTTTGCCAGGGAAATCAGGGATACCGTATCACAACTTCCCCTGGAAGCCCTGATGATTGAAACGGATTCACCCTTTATGGCCCCCATCCCGTACCGGGGAAAAACCAATGAACCTGCCTATGTACGGCGCGTAGCCGAAACCTATGGGGAGATTTTTGGAGTGCCGTTTGACGACGTGGCTGCCATCACAACCCAAAACGCCTTACATCTTTTTCCGAAACTTACGTTGAATGAACGATAAAAAACTCTATCCCAAAAAATCTCTGGGACAGAATTTCCTGCAGGATCCCAACATCATTCGGAAAATAGTGGATACCGTTCAACCCCTGCCTGACGAAACCATCGTGGAAATCGGTCCGGGTCGTGGGGCGATTACATCCTACCTGGCTGGAAAATGCCGTGAATTAATCCTCATAGAGTTTGACCAGAATCTGGCAGATACCCTGCAAAAGGAATATGAAACGGACAGGCATGTACGGATAATTCGGGATGATATTTTAAAAACCGATTGGAAGGAATTTCTTCCAGCAGACAAAATCGTAGGGAATCTTCCCTATAATATCTCATCCCAAATCCTTTTTACATTATATAAACATGCAATGGATGTAGGAGAGGCTGTTTTTATGGTCCAAAAGGAATTTGCCCGGCGCCTGGTGGCAGAACCCTCCACAAAAGATTATGGCATTATGACAATTCTGACACGGCTCTATGGTCAGGCAGAAATCTTGTTTCACATTCCCCCCACGGTGTTTTTCCCCCGCCCCAAAGTAGATTCCTCTGTAGTAAGAATACGACTGGATTCCGATAACAATCAAGATATTGACGATAAAGCATTTTTTCATCAGCTGGTTCGGACCGCTTTCAACCAACGGCGAAAAACCCTGCGCAACAGCTTGAAAAAAATCACGGGAGATCAGTCTATTCCCTGTATGGATCTTAGTCTGAGAGCCGACGCCTTAACTTTTGAAGATTTTAAAAGGTTGTATCATATCCTAAAGAGGGATTTACCGGCTTCAGTTTAAGAATCTTGGCTAACAGTTATATTTACGTTAAATTTATAAGCTAAACCAAAACGAACAAGGAGAGTGATCCATTGAAGACAGATGTAAAAGAGTTATCGCCGTCCAAACGTGAACTGGTGATTGAGGTCCCTTGGGTAGAACTGGAGACTTTATACACGGCTTTTCTGAAAAAGTTCAGATCCCAGATCCAGATGCCGGGATTCCGGAAAGGAAAAGTCCCTATGGGTATCGTGGAACGGCAGTATGGGAGTCATGCCGAACTGGAATTTGTCAAAGACCATTTTAATATGTTTTATTATAAAGGGTTGCAGGAAACCAAACTCAATCCCATTGGTGAGCCTGATGTTGAACATATCCATTTTCACAAGGGTGAGCCCTTGCACCTTCATGTGAATCTTGAAATTCTGCCTGAGTTAAAACTCCCGGCGTATAAAGACGGGTTCAAGGTTGAAAAACCTGTCTATACTATAAAAAAAGAGGATGTGGAAAAACAGATTGAAGAGCTTCGGAAGAAAAATGCGGAGTTGATGGAAAAGGAAGGTCCGGCGGATATGGGTGATTATCTGGAGGCGGAAGTTGTCGAGACAGACGCTGAAGGGAATCCTGTTGATGGCTCTGAACCGGAAACCACAACCCTTGTCCTGGGAGAAAATCCCATCACTGAAGACCGGGCAAAATCACTGATAGGCATTCAAAAGGACGAGACACGAACATTGGTGTTTAAGGCAGAACATGATAAGGATGAAGACCAGTATTTCAACGTGAAGGCGTTGAAAATTCAAAAGGTGAATTTGCCGGAAATCAACAAGGAATTTGTCCAGACGGTGGATTCCGAGCTTGAAACGGTAACTCAGTTGAAAGACAAAATCAAGCAAGAATTGCAGGATTATCTTGATAAAGAAAGTGAAAAACAGTTGGATAACAACATCCGGGAGTATTTCCTGGGTGAACTCAAGGAATTCGAAATTCCTGAAACCATCATTCAGGAGTATCTGGATGATTTATATAAAGAACAGAAAGAGCAGATCGGAATGTCAGAGGAACGATTTCGTGAACAGTATCATACCATGGCCCATAATACATTGAAGTGGATGATGGTCCGTGAAGAAATTATCAAGCAGGAAAATCTCCAGGTCTCAGAGGAAGACATTCAGAAAAAGGTGGATGAGTTGATCCAGAAAGTGGATGAAAAACTGCGGGATGCTTATAAGTCCTATTATGAGTCCGACAACTTTAAAAAGACCCTTTCTCAGGAGCTGATGTCGGACAAGGTCATGGATCATCTGAAATCGTTTGCGAAAGTGAGAGAGAATAAAATTGACCGGAAAGGGTAGGGGACTGTGATGAATTACGTACCTATGGTCATCGAGCAATCCGGACGGGGTGAACGGGCTTATGATATTTACTCCCGTCTATTGAAGGAACGGATTGTATTTCTTGGAACACCCATAGATGACCAGATAAGCACTTTGGTCATTTCCCAGCTTTTATATCTGGAGGCGGAAGATCCGGAAAAGGAAATCTCCCTCTATATTAATAGTCCAGGAGGATCTGTTTCGGCAGGTCTGGCCATTTATGACACCATGAATTATATCCAGTGTGATGTGGCAACAATTTGTGTCGGACAGGCAGCATCTATGGGGGCTTTTTTGCTGGCAGCCGGGACGAAAGGCAAACGGTCAGCATTGCCCCATGCCCGGCTTATGATTCATCAGCCTATGGGAGGTGTAGAAGGACAGGCCAGCGATATTGAGATCCATGCCCGGGAAATTTTGAAAACGAAAAAACTTTTAAATGAAATATTACGGGACCTGACGGGTCAGACCCTGAAGAAAATCGAAAAGGATACAGACCGAAATTTCTTCATGAACCCGGAAGAGGGTGTAAAATACGGGTTGATTGACACGGTCCTGACGAAAAGGAACACATGACGAACGGAATTAAACGCCGCGAACGGATTTGCAGTTTTTGCGGTCGCGAAGAAAAAGATGTTACAGTTTTGGTAGAAGGCCTGTATGGATCCATTTGTGATGAATGTGCCTTTACAGCTATGAATATAATTCAGCAGCAACTGGAAGAAAACTTTGAACCGAAACTGGAGTCCCTGCCCACACCCCGGGAAATACACGAAGAGCTCAATAAAACGGTGATTGGACAGGATTATGCCAAGAAAGTCGTTTCGGTGGCGGTATATAATCATTACAAGCGGATTCAGAATCCTCGGGCTGAAGATGACGATGTGGATCTGGAAAAGAGCAATATCCTGCTGGTCGGTCCAACGGGTACAGGGAAAACCCTCATCGCCCAATCCCTGGCCAGAATGTTGAAAGTTCCTTTTGCCATTGCCGATGCCACCACACTCACAGAAGCAGGGTATGTGGGAGATGATGTGGAAAACATACTGGTCCGCCTGCTTCAAGCTGCCGATTACAATGTGGCTGCGGCGGAAAAGGGGATTGTCTATATCGATGAAATCGATAAAATTGCACGGAAGTCCGGGAATCCATCCATCACACGGGATGTCAGCGGAGAAGGGGTTCAACAGGCGCTGTTGAAGATTCTGGAAGGGACCGTATCGGCTGTTCCTCCGAAGGGAGGACGGAAGCATCCGGAAGCCCCGATGGTTCATATGGATACCCGTTCTATTTTATTTATCTGTGGTGGTGCCTTTGAAGGATTGGATGATATTATCGCCCGGCGGATCGGGAAAAAAGAGATTGGGTTTGGAGAAAAAGCCCGGACAGGGAAGCGGATGACCCGGGATGAGATTCTGGAAAAACTGGAGCCACATGATCTGAACAATTTTGGTTTTATCCCGGAGCTTATCGGTCGCCTGCCGGTCCATGCCACCCTGCAGGAGCTGACAAAAGAAACACTTCGGAGGATTTTAACCGAACCCCGGAATGCCTTGGTCAGGCAGTATGAAAAACTTTTAGATCTGGAAGGCATTCGTCTTGAGTTCCGGGAAGATGCCCTGGATGAAATCGTGGAATTGGCACTGAAACGAAAAACCGGTGCCCGGGCCCTGCGCTCGATCATGGAAGATATTATGCTGGATTTGATGTATGAAATTCCTGGCGATAAAAAAATCGGAACCGTCGTGGTAGACCGGGATGTGGTGCTGAAAAAAAAATCCTATAAAACGGTGCGGAAATCCAAAAAAGCCTCATAATTCAAAATAACTGATGCAAATTTGGCAAAAAGGCTGATTAATCTTCCGATTAAAACATAAATATGCATGTTTTAATCCATAGAAAGGAGCTATATTCATGATAATATACAAATATTGCAAAAATATGCAAATTCTTCTATAAATCTGCATTTCAAGGATTTAGAGACATCATGATATATAAAAAAGTGAGAAAAAAGGGGATTGGGTCATCATTTATTCCTTGACTGTATTAAGAATTTTATGTATCCTTAAAATACCTTTTGGAAAAAACACATGATTGATACCATAGACGAACAGATACTTTCGATTCTGCAGGAAAATGCCCGGACTCCCAATGCAGAAATAGCCCGGCATATTGGAATGACGGCCTCAGCTATTTTCGAACGGATAAGAAAACTTGAAAAACAGGGAATTATCAAAGGCTATGAAGTCCGATTGTGTCCGGACAGAATCGGTCTGCCTCTTTTGGCCTTTGTGTTGATATCTTTGAATGAAATCAGTAAAATGCACATGACGGGTAAACAGATCGCTGAGATTCCTGGTGTCCAGGAGGTCCATTACATTGCAGGCAAGGGCTCTATCCTGGCGAAAATCCGGACAGCCGGTACCCTGGATCTGGAGCGTCGTCTAGATCAAATCAATCAGATTAAAAACGTCAGTTTCACCGAAACCACCATTGTTTTGAAAACCGATCTGGAAAGTATGTCCCTGCCTATTTCACGGGAATAAAAACAAGAAACGGGGAAGAGGGATGGATATGATTCTGCCAGGTGATTCAAGTGATAAAAAGGACAATTGTATCAGAAGTCAACATATCAGGAGATTCAACAGAAAAAATTGATATACATAAGATATGATAACTCGGGAGGTTATGTATGGTAAAACGATGGCTATGGCTGACCGTTATTTTACTTGTTCCTGGCATGATTTATGCCGCCATGGGTAAAATTTCGGGGACAGTCAAAGACGCTGAAACAGGGGCGCCTTTAGCCGGTGTCAACATCGTCGTGGAAGGAACGACACTGGGAGCGGCAACCGGTGAAGACGGATCCTATGTGATTTTGGATGTTCCCCCTGGAATTTATTCACTGCAGGCATCCTATATTGGATATGCCCAGGTGACCATGACGAATCTGCGGGTGACATCGGGTTTAACCACGGAAGCAAATTTCCAGATGAAGAAAGAAGCAATCCGCGGTGAAACCGTGACGGTGGTAGCCGAACGTCCGATCATTGAAAAATCTGCAACCAACGAAGTCCGGGTTGTGCGATCTGAAGATATTCTGAATCTTCCGGTCCGGACCTTTACCGGTATTGTATCTACCCAGACCGGTGTCGTGAGTGTCGGTGAAAATATTCACGTGCGTGGAGGTCGTGCCGGAGAGGTTGGCTTTTACGTGGATGGTGTATATGTCAACAACCCCTATGATATGAGCCGGGGTGGTGACGTGTCTGCCACCGCTTACGAAGAAGTATCATATCAGGCCGGAGGATTTAATGCCGAATTCGGTACTGCATCATCGGGTATTGTGAGTACAACCACAAAGACCGGTGGTGAAAAGTGGAATTTTCAGGCTGAATATGTCACCGATGGTTTTCTCAATGGATGGGGTGATATTTTTGACCAGGGTGACGGCGTTCTGAATACCTATTCCTATGGGTATAATCAGATGAATGCTTCGCTCGGAGGCCCTCTGACAAACCGTATCCGTCTTTTTCTCAACGCGGAAAAGCTGGATATAGGAGCTGCCCGTCCCGCTGCCGGTAAACACGCTCAAGCGGTTTATGACGAAGAAGGCAATGTCGTGGATATCAAAATGATCCGAGGTCCCATTGAAGATAACGAAGAAAATACTTACAGCGCCGTTGGAAACCTTCTTTTCGACTTTAAGCCCTTCAGAATCAGGGTCGGTGGTTCCTACTATAAATCTGATTACCGGCTTTATGCCCACCAGTATTCACTTGTAAATAGCAGTCATCAACCTCAGGAAGAGCAGGAAACCATTACAGGACATGCCCGGCTATCCGGAACTTTGGGACCCAAAACGGTTCTGAACTTTCAGTTGAGCTATTTTAATGACAAGGTGGTACGGTATGATCCGGTTCTCGGTGAGGATTACCGCTATTATGGCCTGCGATATATGCCCAAAGATGGTGAACGGCTGATTTTGGATACACTGTATGTCTATAATGAAGACAGTACAGAAATCATCAATACAATCTACCATGATACCATCATTTGGAGTGATACGTCATGGGTCCATCCCGCTGCAGAAAAGATGACATCCAACGGGACCAATCCTCCGGCGGATTATAATCTAATGGCTTTCTATCCCGAAGGTCACTGGTATGATGCCTATTTGAGGACCTATTCTTATTATTATATGCTGACAGGAAGTATTCTGCATCAGACCGGAAACCACGAATTGAAAACCGGTTTTGAGTACAGAATGAATAACATCCGCCGCTATACGATTATTGCTCCGGGACGCTTGGGTTCTTCTCTTATGAAATATGATCCTCAGCTTGGAGAGGACGGATACTATAATTACAGTTGGGATCAGCTGACAGATGCAGATTACAGGGCAGCGTATGCCGATAATATGGGCTGGGATGTCTCCGGTTTCAATGACCTGCCGGACGATCATCGTGACGGGGCACGTGAACCGGTGATTGCTTCTGCTTATCTGCAGGATAAAATCGAGTTAAGCGATATGATCCTGAATGCAGGTGTCCGCTACGATTACTATTATTCCGGTCATAAAACCTTTTTTGATCCGGAAAATATCGTGATTGACCAAAGCGGTGATATTGCTGAACGGGTCTACGCATCCCTGGATGACGACGGAAATAAGGTCTACAAATCCTCAATCCCGACTGAATATGATCCTATTGGACTCCCACAACTGGAGGAGCCTGATGGTATGAATTACTTCAGTCCACGCCTGGGGTTTGCTTTTCCGGTGACGGACAGAACGGTCTTCCATGCTCAGTATGGTAAGTTCATCCAACCGCCGAATCTGCAGGATGTTTTTATCAGTTATGCCCGTTTTGCTTCCAACCTGTCTCAAGGGAATTTCACCGAATCGGGGAACCCCGAATTGAAACCGGTGGAAGTCACCTCGTATGAAATCGGATTCAAACAGGTGTTGGGCGGAAATGCCTCTTTCGACCTGACGATGTTTTATAAGCAACTCAATAACTACGTTCAGGAACGGAATATTTATGCCACACCAACCGTGTATGCCACCTTTGTGAATGGCGATTTCGGAACGGTAAAGGGTTTTTCCTTTGCATATAATCTCCGAAGAACCCGGAATTTGCGCATGTCCCTGAATTATACCCTTCAGTGGGCCGCAGGGACAGGTTCCACATCGGACGGACAATATAAAATTGTCTGGCAAGGCGGAAACTTTCCAACTTATGTAGCCCCTCTGGATTTTGACCAGAGACATACGGGTTCACTCAATCTGGATTACCGGACCGGTAACAAGGACATCATCAAAAACTTTGGTGTTAATGCCCTGTTAAGCTTTGGAAGCGGTCGGCGCTATACACCCACCGTTGTGGTATCCGAAGTGTTCCCGCCGACGTCCAACACGCCGGTTGCCGCCATTAATTCAGGAACGATGCCCTGGACATTTCAGACAGATGTATCCATAGACAAGAGCTTTTATCTTGGTGGAAAAACACAGTTAACTACCTATCTGTCCATCATCAATCTCTTTAACCGGGATAATGTCCGGAATGTCTATTCCGGAACCGGGAACCCCGATGATGACGGATACCTGGTTACGCCTGCCGGGCAGGCTCTTGCGGATACAGATCTGAAAGTGAAGGCTTATAAAGCCCGGCTCAGCAATCCGTTCAATTATGAAAATGCACGCCAGGTCCGGCTTGGTGTGAGGTTAAACTTTACAGCCGGTCGATAAGAGGAGAGATAAATGAATACGTATTACAAACGATTATTATGGATTTCTCTGATCGGCCTGATCTTCGCTGCGACAGCATTCGGAGCTAAGCCGACTGGGAAATATTATATGGGCACATTCTTTAAACAGTCCATCCTGGAATTCAAGCGGTTCGACGGTAACCGTATCCGGACCTGGACCTATAATAATGGAGAATGGGTCAGTTCAGGTGTTACATCTGAATCGGGACTCGAATGGCCGAAAGGATCCGGGAAATATGCCGTATTTCAATCGGGGATGTGGCTGGCCTCGGGAAAAGTGAAAGAACCCGGTTCAGCAACTTTTAAAGAAGAGATCCGGACGGCTGCCGCGGAATATACCGTGGAGTTCCAGCCTGGTCAGATTCTCTATATGGATACCGTGAACAATGTTGAAGTCCCCATGAGCGAATATCCCAAAGCCAATTGTGCCTGGATTGCTCAAAACCCTGAAGATCCCAAATACTGGTATATCAAGGTAAATAAAAATGATACCCTTGCTCAGGATTATCTGAACTGGCCGGCGGATCAGGGGGCACCTGTGGATGAAAATGGGAAACCCAAGATTCTGGGTGACCAGATGATGTGGAGCGTGTATAATGATGCCAGCCCCACATTACATTCACAACTCTTCGATTCCAAACCAATGGGATTGGAAATTCAGACCAGCATGTTTGGATTCAACCGAAATGACCCCTTGGGAGATATTCTGTTTGTGAAAAACCTTGTCATCAATAAATCCGATAATCACTATGCCGATATGTATGTGGCCATGTGGTCGGACCCTGATGTGGGTGATGCCAATGATGATCTGGTGGGTGTCGATACAAACCTGGTGCTGGGCTACTGTTTCAACGGTGGGGTTAATGACCAATATTATGGATTGACACCACCGGCAGTCGGGTATGACTTCTTTCAGGGGCCCCATGTCCAAAGCCCCGGTGATACAGCCTATTGGTCTGGTGTTCCCAGACCCGGCTGGAAAGAACTCGGTGTGACATCTTTTATCAAATACATCAATGGCGACGCCATTCTCTATGATCCCGAGACAAAAGAAGAGTGCTGGAATGTGATGATTGGACTCACACCCGCCGGTAAGGATTTTGAAAATTCCGTGACCGGTGAAACGTCCAAGTTTATCGCCAGTGGTGATCCGGTCACCGGTGAAGGCTGGCTGGATATTCAGGATGATCCCCCGGGTGACCGCCGCTTCCTCATGAGCTCGGGTCCCTTCGAAATGGCTCCCGGCGATACACAGGAAATCGTGGGTTCCATCATCATTGCTTCCGGTAGTGATAATTTAAGCGCCATCACGGCCATGAAATACTACGACCGGTTTGCCCAGAATGCCTTTGATTCCAACTTTGAACTGGCAACGCCACCCCAACCGGAAGTGGAAGTGACAGAACTGGATAAAGGTGTCGTACTTACCTGGGACAACAATGCCGACGAAGTGCAACATTACACGTATAAAACAGCATCAGCAGATTATCACTTTGAAGGGTATAACGTCTATCAGGGCGAATCCATGACAGGTCCCTGGAAACGGATTGCCACCTATGATGTGAAAAACGGCGTAACCATGATTGTGGATGATAAGTTCGACCAGAATTATGGGATGGTCCTTCAGCAACCGGTGCAGTTTGGGACCGATGCCGGTGTTGAAAATCACATCTACATTTCCAAGGATGCACTTCGGGGCAACGTTGCCCTGATTAACAACCGGAAATACTATTTTGCCGTATCCTGTTATATTTATGATAAAGATGCGTTGCCGAAAGTAGTAGAATCGGCCCTGGAAGGCTATCTTGCTATTCCCCGCCCCTATCCGGCACTGAATCTGGATTATCATGCAGCCTACGGAGATACCATTGCGGTAGAAAATCTGGGTGGCCAGGCGAATGCCCTGATTGTTCCCAAAGTGGTAAATCCAGCATCCCTGACAGGTGAAACCTATGAGATTCGTTTCGATTCGCTGGATGCAACGGAAGATGTTTACTTCATCAACGAGGATGGGGAGCAGGATACGACAACAACAAATCTTTACTGGTCTTTGAATGTGGTTGATCCCACTAAATCCTATGGTCAGGATGGATATGTGGTCCGTTCGGTCATCCCGAAAGAGACGGATTTCTTTTCTTATTCAACAAATCAGTTTTATGATGGATTCTCACTCATCGTTCGGGATATAGCAACACAATTGGTTCCCAAGATTACAAATCCATTCCGGGAATTGACACAGACC
>JASGMP010000059.1 GCA_030156395.1 Fidelibacterota bacterium | reverse complement strand
CGTTTGAATACTGAGCACAGCGAAGTACCCAATCCCCCGTGAAATATCCCAATAAATTAGGTCCCTTTTCACGGGGCAAGCAATCATCACCTGGAAGTTAGAAATTAGCGTCGCTTCGCTCCTGGTGTGTCAATCAAATCAATCAAACCAATCTAGTCAATCAACTTTTCGACTGACGACTGACGACTACCGACTGACGACTGTCCACTGTCTACTGCCCACTGCCGACTTGTCCCTTGACATTCCCCCAAATTCAACGGAAATTTCAAGACTATGAAAATAATTACGTGGTATTATCCCGACAACCCGGCAGAGGCCGCCGGACTTTCTGAATCGGATAAGGTTTTTCTTCACAGCGGGGGGACCGGCTTGCTGATGAGCAACCTGAAAGGGGTACAGGGTCTTGTGGATTTGAACAGGCTCCCCCTGAAAACCATTCATTCCGAAAAAGGCCTCATTACCTTCGGCAGTCTGTGTACCTATGCCGATGTGGTATCCTACCTTAAAAAAAAGAATCCGGATCATCTCCTGGTTCACTCTTTGCACCAGTCCGCCAGTACACCTCTCCGGAACCGGGTTACCCTGGGCGGTACACTGGCCATGGCACCGCCCTGGTCCGATCTGACAGGCCCGCTCATGGCCCTGGATGCCCGCCTGGCTTTGGAAGGAAAATCCCGGGGGGAATATTCCGTAGAGGATTACCTCACACAAAAAGAACTCCGGAGCGGCACGGTGATTACATCCGTTAAAATCCCCCTGGAATGCGGGTTGTGCGCCCATTACCGGGAGGTCCGGACACAGCGGGATATGCCCCTGTTCAACCTGACAGTGGTTTTGAATGTTGAAAAGGAGAGGATCTCCGACGCCCGGCTCATTGCCGTAGGGACCCGAACAAAATTCACCCGGATGAAGGAAATGGAAACCTGGCTCAAAGGACAATCCTTAAAATCCGTGAAGATTCCGGAAGTTGAAAAAAGGTGTCTGCTTTCCTTTGGGAATAAAGCAGGGACTGACCCCGAATATCTGGCTGTAAAGGCCTCTATCGAATTGGGTCGCATGATCGCCGGTCTGGCAGGAGTCACATCATGAAAGCAGAATTTACCGTAAACGGAAGTGCCCGGACCTTCACCTTTGAGCCGGATGAGCGACTGTTGATCACGCTTCGGAATCATGGATATACGGAAGTGAAAAACGGTTGCCTGGAAGGGGTCTGCGGTGCCTGCGTGATCCTCCTGAACGACAAACCGGTGAATTCCTGCCAGGTTTTAACGGCTTCGGTAACGGGACAAACCATCACCACGGTCCGGGGTATCGGAACCCTGCACACACCCCATATCATCCAGGAAGCCTTTGTGGAAGCCGGAGCGGTCCAGTGCGGATTCTGTACACCGGGAATGATTACTGCAGCATACGCCCTCCTCCGTGAAAATCCCGATCCTTCTGAAGCGGAGATCAAAAATGCCCTGGACGGAAACCTCTGCCGCTGTACCGGCTATGTAAAAATTATCGAAGCAGTTCAACGGGCAGCCCAAAGACTCCGGGAAACGCAAGGAAACGAATAATACCATGAAAAAATATACACGCATCGGCAAGGCTGAACTGAAGATCGATTCCCTCTCCCTGGCCACGGGGAACCATAAATTTACCGATGATTTCGCCGTGAAGGATTCTCTCCATTTGGCCCTTCTCTACTCTCCCCATGCCCATGCCGAAATTCTGGATATTGACGACTCGGAAGCCCGAAAATCCTCCGGAGTGATGGGTGTCTTCCACTATAAAAATGTCAAACCCATCCTTCATACCACGGCCGGACAGGGATTCCCGGAACCCTCTCCCTATGACACGGTTCTCTTTGATAAAAAGGTCCGCTTTGTAGGGGATAAGGTGGCCATGGTGGCGGCAAAAAGTCTGAAAGAAGCCCGGGAAGCCCTGAAAAAGATCAGGGTGGAATACAAAATCCTCGATCCTTTATTTGATCCGGAAAAGGCCATGGAGGCCGATGCGCCTAAACTTCACGGACCGGATCACCATGCGGCCATTCCTGTGACCTATGATCCGGATAAAAACCTGGCGGCGGAAGTGGAAATCGGTTTTGGCGATTTGAAGAAAGGCGAATCGGAAGCCGATTTTATCGTGGATGAAACGTATCATGCCCATTATGCCTCCCACTGTGCCATTGAACCCCATTCCGTGAAAACCTTTTTCGATGAGATGGGCCGCCTTGTTATCATTTCATCTACTCAGGTCCCTTTTCATGCCCGCCGGATTGTCTCGAAAGTCTGTGAATTCCCCCTGGCGAAAATCCGGGTCGTGAAACCCCGTATCGGCGGCGGATTCGGTGCCAAACAGGAGGTAATGCTGGAACAACTGGCTGCCTGGGTTACCATCAAACTGAAACAGCCGGCCACATTGATTCTTTCCCGGGAGGAAGTCTTCCGCTCTTCCCGAACCCGCCACCCCGTTCGGACCCGCCTGACCATGGGCGTGAAAAAAAACGGGGAGATTACTTTCCTGGATATGAACACCCTCCTCAATTCCGGGGCTTACGGGACACATGCTTTAACGGTGTTATCCAACTGCGGGGCCAAGGTTTTGCCTCTGTTGAATAAAATTGAAAATCTCCATTTCCTGGGCCGGTCCGTCTACACAAACCTTCCCGTAGGCGGCGCTTATCGGGGATACGGCGCCACCCAGGGTTATTTTGCCCTGAATCAGCATCTGGATATCATTTCCCGGAAACTCCATGTGGATTTTATCGATTTTGTGAAAAAACATCACATCCGTGAAGGGGAAACGTCCCAGGTTTTCAAAGCCATCGGCGAGGGGACGGAAGGCGTAACCCAGACAGTGAAATCCTGCGAACTGGATGCCTGTCTGGACTGGGGCGCCAGAGCCATCGGCTGGAAGGATAAACGGGGTAAACGGATTACCAATGGTGACAAGGTTCGGGGAATCGGTGCCGCCGTGGCCATGCAGGGATCGGGCATTCCCCTCATCGACATGGGTGCCGCTTCCATGAAAATCAATGACGACGGGTCGTTTAACCTGGATGTGGGAGCCACCGATATCGGGACCGGCTCTGACACCATCCTGGCACAGATCGCCGGAGAGGTTTTGGGCGTGGGACCGGATAAAATCATCGTCCTCTCGTCCGATACAGACCGCACCCCCTTTGATGTGGGCGCCTATGCTTCCTCCACCACCTACATTTCGGGCGGGGCTGTGAAAAAATGTGCCGAAAAGATCCGCGAACAGATTTTTGATGTGGCTGTTACCATGAAAGGGTGGGACCGGAAAGACCTTGTTCTGGCGGAAGAATCCGTAAAAAACAGGAAGACAGGTGAAACGGTCTCATTATCCGATATTGCTGTTTTCGCCCTCTACACTAAAGACCAGTTCCAGATACAGGCTTCCGCATCCCATACCGCCCCTGAATCCCCGCCGCCCTTTATCGCCCATTTTGTGGAACTGGATGTGGATAAACGCACCGGAAAGGTGGATCTGATCCGGGTGGCCACGGCCGTGGATTGCGGACAGGCTATCAATCCGGTACTTGCAGAAGGTCAGGTGGAAGGTGCCGTGGTGAACGGACTCTCCTATGCCATGGCGGAAAAGTACGTTTTCACGTCTAAAGGAAATCTGATCAACGCCCATTTTAAGGATTACAAAATATTTACTGCGGCGGATTTGCCTGAAATGAAAACCCATATCGTGGAATCCTACGAAGAAACAGGTCCCTTCGGCGCCAAATCAGTGGCGGAAATCGGCATCAACGTGTCCATGCCCGCCATTGCCAACGCCATTTACGACGCCGTGGGTGTCCGCCTTTTTCAGGCACCTTTTACACCGGATAAAGTCTACGCAGCGTTAAAGAAAGCAGGTCAGCTTTGATTATCAAACACGGTTATATCGCCCTTTCCGGCGAAAAATCCTTTCTCCCCCTGGATATTGAGATCGAAGACGGTAAAATTGTCCGTACCGGTTCCAACCTTTCAGGAAAGGATATTTTTGATGCGGAAGGATTATTGATCTTTCCCGGAGCCATTGATCCCCATGTTCACTTTAATGATCCGGGATACACAGAACGGGAGGATTTTATCCATGGAAGCCGGACTGCCGCGTCAGGCGGTGTTACCACCGTTATTGACATGCCCTGTACCTCCGTCCCTCCTGTGACGACCCTGAAAAATTTCCACAAAAAACTGGATGCCGTCAGAAATAAAAGTGTGGTGGATTTTGCCTTCTTCGGCGGTGTTTCGGGACAGTGTTTTGAGAATGATCCTGACAAAAATATCTCAGAACTGGCCCCTCATGTGGTAGGTTTTAAAACCTATTTTATATCGGGGATGGATACATTCCACCGGCTGACTTTTGAGCAATTCACCCATGTGTTAAAGAGTACGGCTAAAGTCAAACGCCCTGTCCTTCTCCACGCGGAAGATTACGACACGGTAACCCGCTATGAAGCGGCAGAGCGAAAAAAAGGTTCGGGCTGGCAGAACTTTTACGCCTCCCGGCCGGAAGAAGCAGAACTGATTGCTGTAAAACATGCCGTGGATTTGGCTCAGGCCGCGAAGGGATCTCTTCATATTGTCCACATCGGCACGGCAGAAGCAGCCGAATACCTGTCAGGTAAACCCTTTGTGACCGGCGAAACCTGTCCCCACTACCTGGAATTTTCCCGGGAGGATTTTGAGGAAATCGGCGGCGCCCTGAAAACCACACCTGTCGTCAAATCCCCGGGAAACGGGGAAAAGCTGTGGAAACACCTGATGACGGGCATCCTGGATTTTGTAGCTTCCGATCACGCCCCTGCCCCGGCTTCCCAGAAAAACACAGGCTCTGCCTGGACCGATTATTCCGGCATTCCCGGTACGGGCACGCTTTTCCCGTATCTCTATTCTGAAGGACTTGTCCGGCGGAAAATGCCATTGGACCGTTTTTTGAAGGTCATCGCCGAAAATGCGGCAAAGCGGTACGGACTCTTTGACCGGAAGGGATCCATTGAACCGGGAAAAGATGCCGACCTGATCCTCCTGGATCCGGACAAAACGACACGTATCCGGGGAAAAGAGTTTTATTCCAAGGGGAAAATCACGCCCTTTGAAGGGCTGACTTTCGAGGGAAAAATCATGAAAACCCTGCTTCGTGGACACATTATCTACGAGGCGGATAAAGGGATCACCGTACCCCCGGGTACCGGACATTTTTTACGAAAAGGATAGCTTTTTATGGCATATATACTTGGTAATGCTGTGATTACAGACGGATTCTCCACCCTTATAGAAAACGGGGCACTGGAAATTTCAGAGGGAAAAATCATCCGCATGGGCAAAACAGAGGAACTGGAAAACGAAGACGTCCGGTTTTACGATCTGAAAGGCCGGCTGGTATTGCCCGGACTTTTAAATCCCCACCATCACCTCTACTCCGCCCTGGCAACGGGACTGGCACCTGTCGGTCCAACGGAAAATTTTCAGCAGATCCTGGAAAATCTCTGGTGGCATCTGGATCAGTCCCTGGATAAAAAGACCAGCTATTATTCCGCCCTTCACGGACTTCTCCAGTCTATCAAATTCGGCGTCACCACCGTCTTCGACCACCATGCTTCCATGAATGCCGTGAGAAAAAGTCTGGATTTTTTGGAATTCGCTTTTATTGAAACAAATCTGAAAGGGCTCCTCTGTTATGAAATATCCGACCGGATGGGAAAAGAAGCGGTCAAGGAGCACCTGGAGGAGAATGTCCGGTTTTATGAGGATCATCAAAGGAATCCCCAAATTCAGGGACTTTTAGGGCTACATGCCAATTTCACCCTGAGCGATGAAAGCATGACATACATTGCAGACAACAAACCCCCGGACATGCCCATTCATATCCATTGCGGCGAAGATAGATCCGATTTTGATTTCTGTGTCAAACAGGGGACCGCCGGACCGGTAGACCGTTTGCAAAAGTATGGACTTCTGGACCGGAACTCCCTTCTTGCCCATTGTATTCACCTGTCCGAAAAAGATTATGAGTGGATCAAAAAAATCAATCCCATCGTCATATCCAATCCCGAATCCAATGCCAATAACAATGTAGGCGTGATGAATACAGACCGGATCAGCAACTACATTCTGGGCACCGACGGGATGACGGGAAACGTCCTTGGAACCCTGCGTTCCCATTTTCTGCTCCGGAACGGAAAAATTGACGAACCGCTGAAAATCCTCTTTCAACGTCCGGCTCACGTGATTCAACGGTTCTTCCCCCATGCCGGTACCCTGAAGGAAGGATTTGACGCAGATGTGGCCGTGACGAATTACATTCCCGTCACGCCCATATCCCTTGAGAATTTATTCTATCATTTGATCTTTGGTGTTCAGGGACAGGAAATGTACATGACCATCGCCAATGGGACCATCCTCTGGGAAAAGGGAGAATTTAAAACCCTGAAAGAAGAAAAAATCCGTCATGACATCCGGGAAGCCGTTGAAAAATTGTATCAGGTGTATCATGAGTGACCGTTTCGGGATAGTTCCTTTCCGGACCCTAACGTCTTATTTGCTCCGTTCCCTTGAACAGGGAAAGGCTTTCGGAATTTATGACCATCTTTTTTTTACACCGTCGGGCAAAGACCCTTTTAAAACAGAAATCTTCGGTCAGCCCCTGGATACCCCCGTGGGTCCCGCTGCAGGCCCACATACCCAGATGGCCCAGAATATCGTATCCGCCTGGCTTTGCGGCGGCCGGTATATCGAACTGAAAACGGTCCAGACGCTGGATGACATTACCGTCTCAAAACCCTGTATCGATCTTCAGGATGAAGGCTACAACTGCGAATGGTCCCAGGAATTGAAAATTGAGGAATCCTTCACCGAATATCTGAAAGCGTGGATATTGATTCATCTGCTCCATCACAAATTCCGGCGTCCGGGTCCTGTTGGAACGGTCTTCAACATGAGTGTAGGCTACGATATGGCCGGCATCCTCAAGGAGAATGTCCAGTGGTTTTTCCATAAAATGGCAGACTGCCGGACGGAAAAAGAAGCCCTGCTGGATGAAATCCGGGATCTGTACCCGGCGGTGGATGAACTGAATATCCCCAACTGCATATCCAACAACATCACCCTGTCCACCATGCACGGGTGTCCACCGGATGAAATCGAAAAAATCGGCACATATTTGCTGGAAGAGAAAAAACTCCACACCTATATCAAACTCAATCCCACCCTTTTGGGCGCCGATAAAATCAAAGATATTTTGAGGAATCTTGGATATGAAACGAGAGTCCCCGATGTGGCCTTTGAACACGATATCACCTGGGATGCGGCAAAACAGGTTATTCGATCTCTTCAAAACAAAGCGAAAAATCACGGACTCCATTTCGGAGTCAAACTCACCAACACCCTGGAAGTCCTGAATCATAAGGATATTTTCAGTGAGGATGCCATGTACATGAGTGGAAAGGCCTTGCATCCCATCAGTATAAATGTAGCTGATATGATGCGTCAGGAATTCCCCCGGCTGCCTATCTCCTTTTGTGCCGGTGTGAACGTTCTCAATATTCAAGAGGTACTGTCCTGCGGGTTTTCACCGGTCACCGTTTGTTCAGATCTTTTAAAGCCGGGCGGATATGGCCGGTTATCCCAGTACATGGAAAAAATGGGCACCCTGCCCGATCCTTTTTCTTCAGAAGCCCGGCAATATCTCAGGACTTATGCACAAAAAGTGGCGGACATTCCCCTGTATCAGGCAACCTATCCCAACATCAAAACAGATCGGGAACTAAAATCCTTTGATTGTATTGCCGCCCCCTGTGTGGGGACTTGTCCCGCCAACCAGAACATCCCCGAGTATATGTATCGCACAGCCAACAATGATCTTCCCAACGCCTTCCGGACCATACTCGGCACCAATCCTTTTCCGTCTGTCACAGGCATGGTTTGTGATCATCTGTGCCAGACCAAATGCACCCGGATCAATTACGAAAATGCTCTGCTGATCCGTGATATTAAGCGCTATGTTGCTGAAAATGCCCCGGTGGAAGAACTGACGCCTTCGACTCAAAAAAACGGAAAACACGTTTCTATCATCGGAGCGGGCCCGTCGGGACTGGCCTGTGCGTATTTTCTCATTCTTTCCGGATTCGATGTGGATGTATATGAAACCAAAGCATTTCCCGGGGGCATGGCCGCCGATGCCATCCCCAAATTCCGTCTTTCGGAAAAAGCCCTGCAGGAGGATATCCACCGCATCGAAAAACTGGGAGTTAGAATCCACACATCCCAAACCATTGACCGGAACCGCTTTGAAGCCATCCGGGAAAACAGTGATTTCGTCTACATTGCCGTTGGAGCTCAGAAATCGCTGAAGGTTTCCATTCCCGGAGACGATGTACAAAAGGTCCCAGCAACTATGAATAATTATAAAAAAACCTCCGCGTCCTCCGCGGTTAACCCAAAAGGCCTCCTTGATCCTCTGGAATTTTTATCTGCCGTACGGCAGGGAAAAGAAAATTTTTCCGGGAAACAGGTCCTGGTATTAGGTGGTGGTAACACGGCTATGGATGCGGCACGGACAGCCAGGCGGCTGGCAGGAAAAGATGGGAGTGTCACTATCATCTACCGCCGGAGCCGACGGGAAATGCCGGCAGATCAGGATGAAATTTCGGCTGCCCTGAAAGAGGGCATCAAACTGATGGAACTTGCGGCGCCGGAAAAAATCCTGTCTGAAAAGGGACACGTCACGGGACTGGTTTGCAGCCGTATGAAACTGGGGGAAAAAGATGCTTCCGGGCGACCCCGTCCGGTTAAAATCCCCGGGAGTGAATTTACAATACAGGCAGATACCCTCATTCCCGCCTTTGGCCAGGAACGGGTCATTGATTTCATCCCGGAAGAAGTCCTGAACGTTCAGAATCATGACACCCGGGAAATCGGGATTCCCAACGTATTTATCGGCGGCGATGCCTGGCGGGGCGCATCCACCATCATCAAAGCCATTGGAGACGGACGGCGGACGGCCGAGGTGATTCTTGAACGGTGCGGACAGGCACTCGAAACAGCCCGGCTCACCATCCCCCGGGAAAGCCGTTCACACCGGGAGCACCACAAAGCCCGGGCACGGATTGTTCCAGGCGTACATCCTGAAGAAATCCCCCCGGAAAAAAGGGACGGGCAAAACCTGGTGGAACTCACACTAACACACGAGAATGCCGTAACAGAAGCGTCCCGATGCCTGCAGTGCGATGAGGTCTGCGATATCTGTGTCACTGTGTGTCCCAACCGGGCAAACATCTCCTACACGGTAGAACCTTTTGAAATTCCCCTGAAAAAAATCCAGTGGAACAACAAGCGGATTGAAACGAAAGAGGATGGTTACTACCGGATCCGTCAGCCTTACCAGGTCTTGAATATCGAGGATTTTTGCAATGAGTGCGGAAATTGCACAACATTCTGTCCCACTGCCGGAGCACCGTATAAAGACAAGCCCAAAGTAGCCCTGACGGAAGAGAGTTTCCGGAATATGACAGAGGGGTTTTTCCTGGAGAACCGCGTGCTCCGTTATAAAAAAGAGGATGAAATCCTCTCCCTGACAGAAACAAAAGACGCCTGGATATACGAAGGCAAAGATTTTTCCGCAATCCTGGATCAAAAGTCCTTTGAAATCCGTAGCATAGATATCTCATCACGGGAACAGAAAGAGATCCGTCTGCATGACGCCGTCACCATGAGCCTGATACGAAAAGCATTGATACACGAAAGGATAGGATATGAGAACCGCTGAATATATTCGACAAAAAGCCCGTGAATACCGGAATGACACTGCCCAATACCTGTCGGAGATGGTAAAGATTCCTTCTGTCAGCTGTGAAGAGAAAGAGGTGGTGCTTAAAATCAAGGAGCTCCTCGAATCTACCGGTGTCCACAATGTGCGGATTGATGCCCTGGGGAACTGCATTGCCCGGGTGGGAAACGGTCCGAAAGTTTTGGCAATTGATGCCCATATTGACACAGTGGATACGGGAGATGAATCCCAGTGGGAGTTTCCACCCTTTTCAGGTTTGATTAAAGACGGGTATGTCCACGGCCGGGGAACGGTGGATCAGGAAGGGGGTGCCGCGGCCATGATCACCGCCGCCCGGATTCTGACGGAAATGAAATATGACGGTGACTATACCATCTATTTCACCTTTACAGTCATGGAGGAAGACTGCGACGGCATGTGTTGGGAATACCTGATCAACGAGGAAAAACTGGTCCCCGATTTTGCCGTTATCACCGAGCCCACGAATTTGGGCATCTACCGGGGACACCGGGGACGGATGGAAATGGAGCTTTATTTTAAGGGGCTCTCTGCTCACGGATCCGCTCCGGAGCGGGGTAAAAATGTCATCTATTCCGCTTCAAAGGTGGCCCTGGAAATCGAAAAACTGAATGAAAATCTCCGTTCAGATCCTTTTCTGGGCAAAGGGACCATCGCTGCTACCCTCTTGCGGAGCCAATCTCCCTCTTTGTGCGCCATTCCCGATCTTGCCCGCATGCATATCGACCGACGACTGACATGGGGTGAAGACAAAGAAAGTGCCCTGGCAGAACTAAAAGAGATCTGCGATAATGACGTAACCATTGAAGTTCCTGACTATGACAGTCCCAGCTACAAAGGCACCGTCTATAAAATTGAAAAATATTTCCCCACCTGGAAAATTCCGGAAGACCATCCCCTGGTACAGTCCGGGGCGAAAACATACGAAGCGCTTTTTCACGAAAGGCCACGGATTGACAAATGGACTTTTTCAACCAATGGGGTGTCCATCTGCGGGCGTCACGGGATTCCCTGCATTGGTTTCGGACCGGGAAATGAGATTTATGCCCATGCCCCGAATGAGAAGACACCGGTTGAGCATCTGGAAAAAGCTGCGGCGTTTTACACACTGATACCATACTTGCTATAAACCGCAGAGAGCACGGAGGACGCAGAGAAGATGAGATGATTTATGGATGATGATATGAATAAGTTGACTGAAAAAATAATAGGACTGGCAATCAAAGTTCATAAGAATCTTGGTCCTGGTTTTCTGGAATCTGTCTATCAGGCAGCACTGGCATATGAACTTCAAAAGGCCGGAATCACGTTTGAAAAAGAAAAAACTTTACCAGTTCATTATGCAGATATTGTTATCGAGAAAGGCTTTCGTTGTGATTTTCTTATCGATAACCAACTGGTTGTCGAATGTAAGGCTGTCAACAAAATGACAAATATTGATCAGGCTCAACTTCTGAATTATCTGAAAATTTCAAAATTACAGGTGGGACTACTGATAAATTTTAATGTACCTATTCTGAAAGATGGACTTAAGCGAGTCGTGAATAATTATAAAGAAAAAACTCCGCGTTCTCTGCGCCCTCCGCGGTTAACTCAAAAGGACCCTGCGAGCCTTGAATAATTATAAAGAAAAATCTCCGCGTCCTCTGCGCCCTCCGCGGTTAACTCAAAAGGACCCAGC
>JASGMP010000058.1 GCA_030156395.1 Fidelibacterota bacterium | reverse complement strand
TTCCACGGGCATGGCGGGAATCCGGTCTGAGTATTCCACGCCATCAATGTCATAATTCCGGCAGACCTCCAGGGTTAGATCCCGGATCATGTCCTGAACTTCCGGATTGACGGCGCTCATCCAGTAAAAATTGTTTTTCCAGGCCAGTTTCCCGTCTGCTGCCCGGAGTCCCCAGTGGGGTTTGGCTTTTAGGATGTAATCGGGGTTTTCCTGGTAGGTGCTGTCCCAGTAGGTGGCAAAACCATACTCAAACCACGGCAGGACCTCCATTCCCCGGGCGTGGGCTTCCACAAGGACGGTCTGGAGGGGATCCCGTCCCGAAAAGGAGGGATGGATTTTCCGGCGGAAAAGGCGGTTCATCACATCGCTGGGATACAAGGTGTGAACCCCGTCCGAACCGCTGGCATTCCACACGACCAACAGAATGGTATTGATGTTGATAGACGCCAGGTAATCCATGGCTTCGGCGATGTTGGCATCGGAAAAGAGCACCTGGCTGTCCACATTGGTGATTTTCACAGCCCGGAATTCCTCCGGTGTCTGGCTGAAGAGAAACGTGGCGACTGCAAAAGTGCCTAACAGAATCAGAAGAGATTTTTTCATCGATAAAATTCATTTTTTAACAGGCGGGCGGTCCGGTTGTTGTCTTTGCGGAGTCCTTCGTAAAAGAAAAAAACTTCTCCTTCGTATCCCATAGCCCGATTGTGACGGATGACATCCTTCAAAAAGGGATTGTCCATGGTGTATGTTCCCAGGTTTAGCAGGACTCCCGGCAGGATGGGACAGTGATGCTCCGGGAGTCCCAGGGTATCGGGATGAATGGTGGCCAGGGCTTGTTGATAGGCCTCCAGGTTGTAGCGGTAAATCTGGGGGATCATCAGGTCACAATAGCCGCCCTTGATCCAGGCGGGCCAGTCCTGAAGATATTCGTCATAGGCCCAGGGATAGATGTTGGGGGCCCAACTGACAATGAGGTCCGGATCCACCTTTTTTACAGATCGGTACAAATCTTCGGCAAAGGCATTGAGGATATCCCCCCGCCATTTTTGCCATGCCGGATCCCGGTAATCCGCCGGGGGTTCCTGGCCGTTGTGCTCTTTTTGATACCGGGTTACGGTGTATTCCGAATATCCTCCTTCGATGGGATTGGCCGGCAGGCGGTCATCTCCCTGAATGCCGTCCACGTCATACGTTTTCACCACTTCCAGGATCAGGGATTTGATGAAGGCCTGCACCTCGGGGTGGTAGGGATTCATCCATTCGAAGTTGTTTTTGGTGAGAAGATGTCCCTCCCGGTCTTTGGCCGCCCAGTGAGGTTTTGCCTGCAAAATGTGTCCGCCGTTGGCGTGATAGGAGGATGAAAAACCGAATTCAAACCAGGGAATCACCCAAAAACCCTGTTCATGGGCATAGTCTGTAAGATAAGCCAGAAAATCAAATCCTTCGAAATCCGGGTGGACCCGTATGCCGAATTCCCGCTCCATGATATCGCTGGGATAAAGGGTGTATCCCTGGTTCCAGACCACGGGAAAGAGGGTGTTAAAACCGTGTTCCTTGAGAAAATCCACGGCTTCCCGAATAGCTTCCGGACTCTCCAGAACCTCACTATCCACATTGGTCATCCACACGCCCCGGATGCGGGAAAGGTCAGGGGTTGCAGGAGTGTGCCCTTTACAGCCGGCAGAAAAGCCAAAGATGAGCAAAGTGATGAAGGAATATGCCAGGGTTTTCATATCAGCTCCTTAACAAATGGTGTTGGATCAGGGTATCATAAAGGGTTTGGGCAATTAACGTGTGTCCTTCCGGTGTAGGATGGACCCGGTCCGATGCCCATCGGTTTTCCGGCGATTTATCCAGGAGGGATTGAAACAGGGCATGGAGGTCCAGGCAGGGGAGGGCGTAACGTTCAGCCAGATCAAGAATGCCCCGGACCATTTTTTCCGTGGTTTTCAGAACGGGGATACCGGGATCTTTGCAGATGTAAAAAGGTGTCATGAGCACTATGGACGTTTTGGGAAGAATTTCCAGCGTTTGCCGGATCAGGGTGTTATAGAGTTCAAGGAAATGGGATATACGTTTTTCTTCGGGGCTGGGGTGGTTTTGGGTCACGTGGGCGTCATTGATGCCGATGAGGAGTGTCAGCAGATCCGGTGCCGGGTCAAGGACATCCTGCTGCCAGCGGAGGGCGAGTCCTTCAATCGTATTTCCGCAGATCCCCTTGTTCAGCATGTCGAAGGGGAGGGACGGGTGCCGGGTTTCAATCATATCTTTCAGCCGGGCGACATATCCGTCCCCCAACGGCGGTGTGTCGTTGGTCCGCCCGGCATCGGTGATGCTGTCGCCCATACAGAGAATCCGGAAAGGTGTTGCCATGGTTCAATTCCTTTTCGTGATGAATGCATAAAAGGTGCAAAAAATCAGCCATGAAAAAATAATATTTGAAATTCAGGAAACGAAGCTTTAATTTAGTTTGTAAATTAAACGAACTAATTAAGACGTGAGACGCTGATGAGTAAAGCACGCCTTTTAACATGGATCCTCGCCGTTATTCTGCCCGTACTGGCATGGGGGCAAACGACGGGGAAGATCAGTGGTGTTGTGAAGGACGCAAAAACGGGTAATCCCCTTATCGGGGCCAATGTGATTGTGACCGATTCCCAATTGGGGGCTGCCACGGGTGCGGACGGGAGTTTTGTGATTTTGAATGTTCCTGCCGGGGATCACACGCTCCAGGTGAATTATATGGGGTACAAGCAGGTGACCCTGACAGGTGTGGAAGTGTTGATGGGCCGGACGGCCCGGGTGGAAATTCTCATGGAAGAGGATGTGCTGCAACTGGGTGAAACAGTCACCGTGACGGCGGAACGCCCCATCGTGGAGGCGGATAAGACGGGTTCGTCTATTCATCTTACGTCTGAAGAAATCAGTAATCTGCCGGTGGAGGGACTCCGGAATGTGCTGGAACTGACGGCGGGCATCAGCCGAAATGCGGATGGCACCATCAGCATCCGGGGTGGCAGCGGCTATGAAATCAATTACCAGGTGAACGGTATCAAATCCATGACCACCAATACCGGGGCTACGGCTTTCGGCGGCATGAACGACAAGGCGGATAACAGCTGGAAATATGATGTAAATCCCCTGGCTGTCGCCCAGATGGAAGTAATCTCCGGCGGATTTAACGCCGAACACGGAAATGCACAGTCCGGTGTGATCAAAGTGGTCACCAAAGAAGGCGGTGAAACCTTTTCGGGAGGATTCCGCATGGAATACCGGCCGCCGGGACAGTATCACTGGGGCGATTATCTGTACTCAAAAGATCAGATTGAATGGGAAAAATGGGGGCAGTATGATGCATGGCTGGATAATTCCAAATGGTTCAGGGATACATCCTTCACCCTGAACGGTATTCCCTATAACCTGTATGAGGCACAAAACGGCGATTATATCCTGAAGGATTTCAATGTGGACGACAGTGCCGCCATTAACAATTACAATTTATGGGTCAAAAACCACACACCTTCCGGGGCGGATGTGACCCTGGTGGACGGCTATGAGATGGTGCCTGTCACCGTCAACGGTGAAACCCTGTACCGGAAGGATTTTACCCTGAGTACCCGGGAAAATCCTACCAATATCATGGGGGTCTACGATTACCGTAAAATCCCTGCCACCCGGTACATGTTCAGTTTTGGCGGTCCACTGGGAAATAATCCCCAAAAAATGAATTTCTTTTTTGCCGGTGAATTAAAAAGTAAACCCACCCGTCTGCCGACCCGGGAAAAGACCCAGGACATGCAGAATCTCTCTTTCATGGTCTCCTGGAAACCTTCGACCAATCACAATTTCAAATTCACCAATATGTACCAGTTTTACCGCTCCGGCATGGGGTCCGGTTCGGAGGATGTTCGCTGGGCCGGTCTGTGGGGCTGGTACGGTGCCCGGCGGAAATATACCCTGATTTACGACCCTCTCCGGGAAGAAACGGTCCTGGCCCAGAGTGTGGATTATAAATATCTTTTTTCGTCCAGGACTTTTTTACAGGCAACTGTCACGCACCAGAGTGAAGTGTTGTTTGCCCTCCAGCTTCCCGTTCCCGGAATTGAAAAAGATGCCCAACGGGTGGCCCAGGGACTGCAGGAAACACGCTTCCTGGAAGAGCGGGGACCCTGGTTTGAAAATTACCGGGATTACTATACCTGGTCCAGCCTGTATAACCAGGCATCCATGACCCATTATTATGAGGGCAATGTCAGCTTTACATCCCAGGTGAACGCCAGCAATCTGATTAAAATCGGTCTGGAAGCCTGGCTCATGGATCAGGATTACAATGCATCATCCTCACTCACCGTTTCATCCTATATCTGGCGGACCGGCTTTTCCACCAACTACAAGGCGAAAACCCGTTACTTTGCCGCCTATGCCCAGGATAAAATCGAATTTGCCGGGATGGTAGGGAATATTGGCCTTCGCCTGGATGCCTACAATTTCGGCGGCAAGGTTCCCATCAACAAGTATGAATTGTTCTATCCTGCCGAAAATGAAGGATTTACATCCATCGGGATTCCGGCCTGGGAGGATTCCAAAACCTTTGTCACCCTCTCCCCCCGGATCGGAATTTCTTTTCCCATTGCCGATAAAACCGCTTTCCGGGTCCAGTACGGCCATTTCCGCTCTATGCCCCTGATCCACCGAGCGCTGGACAATCAGACCAACCACGGCTGGGGAAGCTATGGAAACCCCAATCTGGAACCTCAGCTGAGCATCAATTATGAAATCGGGATTCAACAGAACCTGTGGGGGACCCATCAGCTGGATATTGTCACCTATTACAACGATTTGAAAAACCAGACATACGCCATCCACCGCGAAACCACTGCCGGGTCCATCTGGAAAACAGATGAATATTATGGGACCTATACCACATACACCAACAACAGCTACGGCAGTTCACAGGGAGTGGAAATCACCTTCCGGAACCGGGTGGCATCCCGTTGGCGTTATAACCTGACATATACCCTGAGCCAGACCAAAATCGGATACCACGGCCCCTACCTGGATCTTCGGGATATGACGGAAGACCAAAAACAAACCTACACCTACTCAGCTTCCGATTTTATTTCCGACGAAGACCGAACCCACCGTTTCAATCTTTCGCTCTCCTATGGGATACCGGAAAATGCCGGACCTGAAGTCCTGGGACTCTATCCCATGGAACGGATGACATTCGGTCTCATCTACCGGGTGTCCAGTGGAGCCGCCTATTTCTGGAGCCCTTCCTATCAGACGGAACGGAATGTCCAGAACAACCGGCGATATCCCCTGGAATCCGTCACCGACCTGCAGATTGAAAAAAATCTCACCCTGGGCGGTATCGATTTTATGGTTAGCATCAAAATCCGGAATCTTTTCAACAACAAACAGCTGACACCCATCGATAACTACCTGGAACTCTCTGAATGGGTGACCAAAGGTGTGACATACATGGATGCCGAACCGGATCCAACCCGGAATTATCACATATTCAATTACTGGCAGGCCTACCGGAACGTCCCCCGGGAAATATATATGACCTTTGGTTTTGATTTTTAAACGGAAAATGATGGAATACATGATGAATCACTGGAAAAAATCAATCATTCTTCTCCTGATAGGCGTTTTAAGTGCCACCACGGCCTGGGGACAAATTATCAAACTGACCCGGGGCCGGTTATGGCACTCCTTTCACCATGCCCAGGAGTGTTCACCTTTGTCGGACTGGCAGCGGATGTCTGCGGGACTGGATTGGCCGGGCTATGAACCCACGGAGCTGAATGAAAACTTAGGAGGTACCTATACCCATCTGGTGGCCGGCGGGATTTACCTGACGGCCCTGAAACCCCTGAAAGATGCCAGCAATATGACCTATTTTGATCCCGATTCGGTCCTGGGCTGGATGGATTTCGCCCTCAACGGGGACCGGAATACAAGCTGGGTTCAGGGACAGCAGCCCTTTGTGGCGAAAGTCCACCAGAAAAGATGGCCCAAGGGTGAAAATTACTGGGGCATGACCGATCCCTATGAAGCGGAAGAAGTGATTTATAGCTATCTGGAAAAAGATCCCCAGTATGATGACTCCAAAACCGATAACAAGAAATTCAATGTCAGTATCAAGCGGGTGGTCCGCCAGTGGTCCGGTTCCGAAATCGACCAGGATTATGTGATTGTCCGCTATGTGATCCGAAGCCTGGAAAGTGAACGCCGGGTGGGCATCGACAGCGCCTATGTGTTGTTAACCTATGCCTTGTCCCCCAATCAGCGGGGATGGGCCTATACCTATCCGTCCTACCGGGCCGGAGCCCGGAATACCCACAGCCGATGGGATAAAGATGAAAAACTTTTAACGGCCTGGGCCGGTGATTTTACCCTCAGTGCGGACCGGGATGATTCCTGGGATCCCTACGAATATTATCAGTACAGCGCCATCGACAATGTGGAAAGGCCTGTCACTGAATTCATGGCCCCCGGCATCATGGGAATTAAACTGCTGGAAGTGACACCCGATAACGGTCCGACTCCGGATGAAATCAACGGTTTTACCTGGTCCGCCGGGGCACCGGACAGCGATTATCAGGGCCCTTTTACCGCAGTAGCCGGAATGAAAAACAAATATGACGCCATGAAAGACCCGTCACTGCTCTATGATGCCTTCCAGGACACCAACAGTGTTCTCATGGGACAAAGTCGCCTCTATGCCAATTTCTCCTTTGGTCCATATAGCCTCCGGGGCGGCGGACGGGACTCCATTGTGATCGTGGTAGGGCAGTTTGTCGGCGGGCTCCCTTACGGGAAAACATTTCTCGATACCATTGATCCCGTTATCCGGGCGGAAAAAGCCCGGAAAATCAAAGCCGCTGCCGATTCTGCCGCAGAATTCCTCAACAATCGCCTGGAATTCAATTATACCCACAATTTTACCGTCCCCCTGCCTCCGCCTGGACCTGAATTTACCGTAGAACCCGATACGACCAGCGGTTCGGTCGCCAATCTGATTATCTTTGATGGCTCCGTCGATTCTATCCCCGATCCCCAGGAAAATGTGGTGGATATCGCCGGATATCGCATCTATAAATCCAAACGGTATCCCTTCGGCCCCTGGGAAATGATCGCTGACTTTCCGGTAAAAGATCCCGATGTGTGGGATGAAAACCGACAAATGTATATTTTCAGAGATTCACAGGTAGCCCTCGGTTATGGATACTATTATGCCGTCACGGCCTATGATACGGGACATGATGCCTGGATTGTGGATCCTTCTGTCTCCGTCCCGCCCCTGGAATCCTCCCTCTATGCCAACCGGACGCAAAAACCTTTCTATTCCACCCTGGTTCCTGTAAAGGAAATTCAAGGTGCCCTGGACAATGTGGTGGTGGTGCCCAATCCCTTTTATGTGACATCCGGTTTTGAACGGGGTGGAGATGTGAAGAATATTCAGTTTGTAAACCTGCCTTCTCCCTGTACCATTCGGATTTTTACCGTGAAAGGGAATCTGGTGAAAGTGATTCATCATGATAACCCCTCCTCGGGTGTGGCTTTCTGGAACCAGATCAGCGAAAATGAACAGTACGTGAAAAGCGGTTTGTATTTTTACCATATTGAGGATGAAAATGGCAATACAACCCGGGGAAAATTCGCCATTATTAATTAATGAAAGCACAGGATAACGATTGATATGAAAAAAAGAGTGTTCCTATGGCTTGGCATCCTTCTGATTGTCAGCTCGTCCCTCCGCGGAGAACTGAGAGAAAAGACCGGCACAACGGGTTTTGTCTTTCTGAAAATCCCTGCGTCGGCCCGCCAGATAGCCATGGGTGAAACGGGTATTGCCCTGCCTAACGTTGGTTCGGACGCCATCTTTGTCAATCCGGCCCTGGCCTCCCTGATTTCCCAAAACAATGCTTTATCCTTTTCCTACGGGGACTGGTACCTGGATACCCGGCATCAGACCCTCTCCTATACCCGCAATCTGAATCTTCTGGGATCGGTGGGCGTCCACGTGCTGAATTACCAGTTCGGTGAAATGACCAAAACCCGCGTTCTTTCTTCCTACGAAGCCGATCAGTTGACGGAAGGGGATAACAACAAATACCGGGACCTGGGAACCTTTACCGCCGGGGCCTATTCTGTGGGCGTTACCTATGCCCGGCAACTGACAGATAAATTCTCTATCGGCACCAATCTGAAATATGTCCGTGAAACCATCGATGTCTATTCGGCGGATAATCTTGTCACCGATATCGGTTTTATCTTCTTTACCGGATATAAGTCCCTCCGGGTGGGCGCTTTTTTACAGAATTTTGGACTGGAAACCGAGTACGTGAGCGAAACTTTTAAAATGCCCCAGACCATGACCCTGGGTGTTTCCGGCGATATCCTGGGCTCTTATCAGTCTCCCAGCTACCTCTCTTTTACCCTGGAAGCCAAACACCCCAACGATGAATCGGAAAAAATCCATGCCGGTCTGGAAGGATGCTGGAATCATATGCTCACCCTTCGCTGCGGGTATAAGCTGGGCAGTGATTATGAAAAACTGACTCTGGGTATGGGTATCCGTTTTGTGTTCCAGGCAAAACAGTTTCAACTGGATATGGCCTATATGAATCATGAATACCTTCAATCAACCATGAGATATACTCTCTCAATGGAGTTGTAAATGAGAGCTTCGACCTTCACGTGCCGCCTGATTCTTGGGATGCTGATTCTGGGATCCTGCACCCTGGCCCAGGATTTGTCCCCCTATACTGTGAAACTCTTCGGCGGCTATCAACAGCAAAATACTGAAAAACTGGCCTCGGAAGCCCGGGGCTTCCTGGTGGGAATGCAGGTGAACCGGGACCTGGTAAGCCGTCTGGACTGGAATATCAGGCTGGGTTATGATTACAGCTATCTCGACGAAGATACGGTGCTGCTGGAGTGGGAGTGGGATTACTGGGAGCAGTATATCGACTGGATGCTGATGGGCGCGACTCAACTGGAAATCGATTCTATGAGTATCTACAAAGAGTACTGGCGAACCGATTCATCTTACCATGGCGTTTTTAACCCCCAACAAACCCTGGGCGAAGTGATGATTTCATCAGGACTGGAATTTGATCTGCCGGTGATGGAAAAGGTCTCACTCTATGGCGGGGTGAACCTGGGAGCCAATATCTACAAACGCCGGATCAAAATGGTGGAGGACTGGACCAAGAATTTTACCTTCAATTTTGACAGCACCAAACTGGCCAATGATTTGATGGATGAATACGCTCAGGAACGTTTTGACATTTTTATGGATCTCCATGAGGATAATCCGGAAACCTACCCTCTTACCTATGATTACAACAGTGATTCTTCCAATGTAATCTACCGTTTCCGTTACGCCTATGACATTCAGATCACCCATTTTTCCCCGGCCAAAACAGGCAGCCGCTTTTTTGCCTCTCCCTTTCTGGGATGCCGGGTAACACTGAACAAAACCGTGGATCTGGATCTGGGATACTACGGGATCTTCTATCTGAAAAATGTGGAAAAACTGGAGGATTTGTTCCGCTTCGCCTCCCAAAGTGAACGCTGGTTCCCCTATGAATCCAAAAGCACCTTTGTGCTGAGTTTAACCTTCAATTATTAGCATTGAAAATCAGGACTATGAAAAAAACGTGTGTGATACTCCTTATTGTTTGCCTGGGATCCACCGGTCTCCTGGCCCGGGATCCCGGATATTACGGTGTTTCTGCCGGTGCTTCGGCGGTGGTGCCCCTTGGCGGACTTGCAGATCTGTACAAACCGGCACCTTCCCTGAAAATCGGCGCCGGTTTTTTTCTGGAAAACGGCTGGTATATGGAAGGACAGGTGGATCTGTGCCGTTTGGACCGTTCCAACCTGACCGGCTATGCCAAAGATCATGTGACCGTAAGTCTGGAATACGGAGGGATTATGTTTACCGGACATAAACCCCTGATCCGGTCCGATTCCTGGAATATTCAGTTTATCGCCGGCATGGGACCTTTCTACTGGAAAGGAATCCGGGGTGAAATTGCCCAAAATGATTCCCTGGGCATTCCCTATATCCCCCAAAAGACCCTTGAAGAATGGAATATGGCTTTTCAGGCCGGGGCAGGTGTGGAATATTTTGTGATGCCTTCCCTGGCTTTGGAGTTTTCTTCTGTCTATCGCCTGCTGGTAGGCTCCCTGTGGCCTACCATGCATGAACACATTCTCATCGAACAGGTGAACGGGTTTCAGATGGCTCATGTGAATCTGAGACTCCGCTACTATTTTTAAATACGTCATTGTGGAGCGTATCCCATGAAAAAAATTGTATCGTTTTTCCTTTTGCTGATTATGATTATACCTGTTTCCGGACAGGAATACAGGCTGGTTTGGGCTGATTATGACTTCATCAATGGGGATGATGTGACCCGCAGTGTGGCCTGGAATCCTGCGACGGATCATCTTTTGGTGCCCACCCGCTTTGCATATCCCCGGATTGTGATGATGGATCCGGAAACCGGGATTGTCCTCGGTGAAATGGATTCCACAGGACTTGGAGAACGGGGAACAGCGGAAGAAGGCATTGAACACATCGACGTGACGGCGGACGGGAAAATCTACCTGTGTAACCTGGGATGGAAAGAATCAAACTGGAATTTTACCGTGTGGGAATTTGAGAATGAGGATAGCCGGGCAAAAGTCGTCTTTGATCAACTGGTAGATAGTCAGGATCCATCCGGCGGATATTATGACTGGTACGGCGCGTCCCTGGATGTGATTGGAACGGGGACGGATAAATATCTCTACACCTCAGGCTATCAGAATAACAAGATGCTGGTTTTGAAAATGGACGCCCGGGGCAATTTTGTGATAGACCGTTTTATCGAACTTCCCTCCATCAACAGCGCCCGTCACGGCATTTCAGCCGTCACACCGGAAGGTCCTTTCTGGATTAATGGGGCAGGGGATAGTTATCCGGCTCCGAGACTGATTGATGGCGACGGAAATATCATGGCCGAAGTCCCCGATTCCATTATTTCCCATGGCGGAACCTCCACAATCCTCCACTGGGGAGTGGGCGATTATCACTTTATTACCTGTGCCAATGGATTTCTGAATAATACCCTCCGCTCTGCACGCTATTTCGAGGATGACCTGGGCACCATCTCTTTTTCCTATTTCGGGGATGATTCCGATTCCCTGATGTTGGTATACCAGGGAACATCTCCTGTGATGAATCTGAATTGCTCCGCCGATATTGTCTACGATTCCACCCGCCATTGGTTGTACACCGTGATGGGAAACAACAGTCTGGCGGCTGTGGATATGGATGGCTTTATCAAAGTCCGTACACCCCGGGATACAGGATTGCTGGCGATTCAGATCGATGGCAAAATGAAAGAGTATTGTGAATATGACCATGTGGGAACAAGCCAAAACCGTGATCTGTACCTGACCTGGGGCAGCAATGCGGTGTATTTCGGCATGACCGGCCATACCCTCCAGGATGCTACCTTGAAAAATCAGCTTTTTCTGGCCTTTGACCTGGATCCGGACGGGGACGGGGGGAGTTCGGTGCCACCGTCCGATGCCGGCGGGGTG
>JASGMP010000057.1 GCA_030156395.1 Fidelibacterota bacterium | reverse complement strand
TGCTTCACTTTTCAGCATTCAACCACGGCTTCACAGTGTTCAAGAAAGTATTTACCCATTGAAACCCGCATATCTGGGATTGAAGATCGAACGCAGTGAAATCCTTGAACGCCGCGTAGCAGCTATTGAACCCATGAGCCCTTGAACCCTTGAACCCATGAGCCCTTGAACCCTTGAACCCATGAGCCCTTGAACCCATGAGCCCTTGAACCCATGAGCCCATGAGCCCTTGAACCCTAAATTAAGAGAGATGGAATATATGAATTCGATTAGGTAGCGCCTCTCAACCCGGGGGTAAGATACAGCGAAAAGTGACATACTGCAAGAAAATATTATAAATAATAAATATGAAGTATCAAATAATTCAATGAATTCAAAACAGGGGATCACTTCCATCAAATCTCGATTTTCAAGATAATTTGCTTAGTGGAGATTTTTTGTTAAACAGGCTATGCATCCTGGCAAAAATCAAAATATATTTACACAAAAATCAACTCATCATAAAATAACACATTAAATTCGCGGATAAATTCAGCCTTAGACATCAATATGCAATAATTTCTTCCGAATATTATCTGAGTGACGAAAGATTTTCTCATGGAGAGATCCGCCATGGGAATCCATGGTAACCACTGCCGGAAAATCCCGGACATCAATCACCCACATAGCTTCCGGTACGCCGAATTCTTCCAGTTTAAACACCGTGTGGACCTTCACAACCGATTCAGCAATCAATGTTGCCAAACCACCGATGGCATGAAGATATACAGCTCCATTTGCTTCCAGTGCTTTAAGCGTTTGCGGCCCCATTCCTCCTTTGCCGATCACGCCCCGGAGCCCATATTCCTGAATAACGGTCCCCTGATACGGCTCTTCTCGAATGGATGTGGTGGGTCCTGCTGCTACAAACTCCCAGTCATTTCCTCTTTTTTTCACAACGGGACCGCAGTGATAGATCATAGTATTTTTTAGAAAATCCCGGACACTATCAGGTCGTTCTTTCACAAGCCAGTCATGTGCCGCATCCCGGCCGGTCACAAGACGACCGTTTAACGAAACTTCATCACCGACCTTAAGTTTTCGGATTGACTTTTCATCGATGGGTAGTGTTAAGTCAATCATAAATCACCTCATCCGGTGTAAAGCGCATGCTGTGTTTCCGGTCTGCCCAGCACATATAGGCCACTGAGACAAAATAGGATGCCGGCAGACGGTGGGCCACACCGATTTTAACAGCCAGGGCGGTCGTTTTTCCTCCAAATCCCATGGGACCGATACCTAAGGTATTCAAATCTTTCAAGAGTCGGGATTCTAATCGGGCAAGTTCTGGGTCAGGATGGCTATCATCCAGCCGTCGGAAAAACTGTTTTTTTGCCAACATCATCCCACTGGAACGATCTCCTCCCACACCAACGCCAAGAATCCCCGGAGCGCAACCCTGTCCCTGCGCTTTTACAACGGCATCAACGACGGTTTTATATACCCCCTCCAGGTTCCGGTCGGCTTTCAATGTAACATCCGGCAACGCATACTGGGTAGAGACATTTTCACATCCTCCCCCTTTTAACAACAGCTTCACAGCGATCGCCGGCTCATCCCATTCCTCAAAATGGATATAGGGAGCTAACACACCGGTATTATCTCCGGAATTTTTACCGGTCACCGGATCCACAGCATTGGGACGCAGATACACTTTTTCTGTGGCTTCACGGGTCGCTTCCCGGATTAGTTTTTCAATTCGTCGCATGGAAATACCCAAAGGTAAACTCACTACGTAAATATTGGTACCTGTATCCTGGCAGATCGGTGTACTTTTTTCCCGGGCCCTTTCGATATTTTTAAGGATGGCAGAAAGCACTCCGCGGGCTGCACTCCCTTCATCTTCATTCTCCCGGGCAGTCTGAATCGCCTGGACCACATCTGGTGCCAAATCGGTGGATGCACGGCGAATTAATTCCAGAACCGCCGCTCGAAATGCATGATCCTGAAAATCAAGTTCCATGGACGATAATTTTCATGGTTCAAACAACTTTAACAAATCGAGGATTTCCGGTTTTCCAATTTTTTCCGATACCTGTTGCATTTTTCGAACAATATCGGTATAGATAGGACGATCCTGCCTGTAAATCACGCCCAAACGGATAAAATCATTATCATTGGCAATATCAAATGCCCGAACTTCATCTGTCGGTTGATAATCTTCCGGAAGATAGCGGACCTTTTCACGGATCAATTTAAACTGTTCCACTCCCCGGAATGTAGGACAGGGACTTAAAGCTTCCACAAAGGAAAAACCGCGGTGCTGAATCGCCTGAGTAATCACTTCAATGGCGTTTTTAGGATCTCCGGAAAAAATCCTGGCAACAAAGGAGGCTTTATAGGCAATCATCATCCGGATAGGATTGATCGGCTCGTCCATGTTTCCGTAAAAGGTAGTTTTTGTCTGTTCACCCACAGGTGTGGTGGGTGAAGCCTGACCCTTGGTTAGGCCGTAAATATTGTTATTCATAACGATATAGGTCATATCAATATTTTTCCGTGCGGCGTGGGGAATGTGTCCAGCCCCAATGGAGAATCCGTCTCCATCACCTCCCACAGCGATCACCTTGATATCCGGGTTACTAAGTTTGACTCCGGTAGCCAGGGGAATGGCCCTTCCATGAATTCCATTAAAACCGTATGTATTTAAATAGCCGGGTAAGCGGCTGGAACAACCGATCCCGGATACAATTGCCATTTGATGAGGGGGTATTTGAAGTTTTACTAAGGCTTGCATTAAGGCATTTAATACACCATAATCACCACAACCGGGGCACCAGATGGGTTTCAGATCACTTTTATAATCTTTGAGGGAATATTTTACTTCATCCATGTTCAGGCATCCTTCTTTTCATATTCTTCAACGATTTTATCGTATATCTGTCCGACAGTAAAGGGAGCACCACCCGTCTGGCGGTAGGAAACCGTTTCCACACCAAAATCACCAAAGCGGATAAACCCCCGCAAGTAGCGTCGGAAAGCTCCTGCATATGCCATTTCCACAAAGATAACACGCTTTTTGTGTCGTAGAAAATCGTGGAAGGGTTGAATAAGAAAAGGATAAAGAATTTGAGGGATAATCGCCTGTACTTTGATCCCGTTCGCATTTGCCCTGGCGACAGCTTCTTTGACAGCTCCTTTTGTGGATCCCCAGGCAATGACACCCAATTCGGCATCATCCGGACCATACAAACGTTCAAAAGAGAATTCCCGTTTAATTTCCCGGAATTTTTCCCAACGTTTTTTGGTCATCCTCGCATGAACAGACACATCGGATGAGGGGAATCCTTTTTCATTGTGTTCAATCCCGGCAGCCTGATACATCCCCTTTTCCATACCAGGCCAGGTCACAGGAGAAATGCCGTTTTTCGTAATTTTAAAGCGGTGATAATCTTCCAATTCTTTTTCTGTGGGAGTTATCCGGCGGTTGATTTTTTTAAAACCATATTTCAGGTCTCTGAACCGGTTGGGATTAATGGATTCTTTCCGCTGGCCGATAAAGGCATCGGAGAGAACGATGACGGGAAGTTGATACTTTTCAGCTATATAAAAAGCCAAGACGGTACAATCAAAACAGTCCTCCACATCGGATGGGGCAATGACCACCCTTGGAGAATCCCCATGGCTTCCCCAAATAGCTTGCATGAGGTCCGCCTGTTCGGTTTTGGTGGGTATACCTGTAGAAGGGCCACCTCTTTGGACATTAACCACAACAATAGGGAGTTCTGCCATACTTGCCAGTCCGATTCCTTCGGACATAAGGGAAATGCCGGGACCGGATGTAGCGGTCATCGCTTTGCGCCCGGCAAAACTGGCCCCCACCACCGCATTGATTGATGCCAGTTCATCCTCCATTTGAATAACCACACCATTGTAGCGGGGAAGATAGACCGATAGCCAGTGCATAATTTCCGTAGAAGGTGTAATAGGATAGCCTGCATAGAATTCCACACCGGCATAGAGAGCACCGAAAGCTGTCGCTTCATTTCCTTCCATGACAATCCGGGGATCTCCCGGTGTATATTCAAAAAGGACAGAATCTTTTTTTTCAATCTCTTTTTTTACATAATTCTGGCCTGCTTTCAGCGCACTGAGGTTTTTGTTGATAATATCTTCCCGTTTCCCACTGAATTTTTTCTTCACCGATTTTTCCAAAGCGGATTTCGGCAGGTTGAAAAGTTCCGATATCACCCCAAGCATGGCAATGTTTTTCGCCAGGGATGTCCCGGCTGCATCTGTTGCCAGCTGATTAAAGGGGACTTTATACCAATTCTTTAGTTTGTTAGCAGATATGGGTATATTTTCTTCAGGGAATGAATCTTCTGAATCGCTGAGGATCACCACATGATCTTCCAGTAGCATTTCTGACTGAAATTTCAGATAGTCTTTCCAGCTAAAAACAACCAGAATATCCAGTTTATCGCCCTGGGTCGCCACCGGTTCGCTACTCATCCGAACCCGGACGGAGCTTTCGCCTCCACGAATCTGCGCCCCAAAGCTTTTCAGCATAAAGACAAACAATCCGTCACTGGATGCAGCATTCACCAGAATTTCTCCGGCACTAATCACACCATCCCCGCCGGAACCTGCAATGCCGATTACAATATTATTACTTGCCATGCCTGCGATACTTCCTTCCTTATCTTTTTGGTGTCATCAACCATTTTACGGACACTGTCCGTCATACGGCGATATATCCACATTTGGTATTTGATTGACAGCTGCTTTCAAACGGAACTCAGCCCATTTTTCAATGCTTTTAAAGTTACCAAAGAGCATGGAATGAAACAAGGAAGAGTTCCTTATCAAACATCCTACCGGCCAGGTTAATTGATACATTTCACATTTATGACACTTTATAGATCACTTTATATTTTTCATTCAGATATTTCAGGAAGGGTTGGGGTGATAATTTTTCACCTGTCACTGATTTCACCAGATCCAATGGATCCTTTCGACGGCCCAGTGTATGAACATTTTTTCTCAACCAGTTTAGGAGAACTGTAAATTCACCTGCTCGGATCAAATCCCAAAAATCGGGGTGGTCCTTTATAGCCTGATTAAGGAACTGGGCAGCATAGAGATTTCCCAGAGCGTAGGACGGGAAATACCCTACAGCACCCATGGACCAGTGGACATCCTGCATCACCCCCATTTTATTATCGGGCGGAGCAATCCCCAGATATTCTTTCATTTTTTCATTCCAGATTTCCGGTAAATCGGAAACCTTGAGCCCCTCATTGATCAGCATCTTTTCGATTTCAAACCGAAGCATAATATGTAGGGAATACGTCACCTCATCGGCTTCTACCCGGATCAGGGATGGTTCCACCGTATTGATCATACGATAAAAATCATCAACCGAAGTGTTTTGGAGTACAGGAAAGAGCTCTTTCAGGCGGGGATAGAAATGGTTCCAGAAAGAGAGGCTTCTGCCGATCATATTTTCCCACAGGCGGGACTGGCTTTCATGGATCCCATAGCTGGCAGCCTGACCAAAGGGTGTCCCGAAATGCTCAGCTGGAAGCCCCTGCTCATACATGGCATGACCGGCTTCATGAACCGTTGAGAAAAAGGCAGATTTCATATCATTTTCAAAGACACGTGTAGTAATCCGTACATCTGTCGGATGGAATCCTGTGGTAAAAGGGTGGGCAGAGCGATCCTGACGTCCTCTTGACATATCATATCCCAGTTTCTGAACCACCTCAAGTCCGAAAGCCCATTGATGGGCCGTATCAAAAGACATCTTCAGAAGATGATCATCCGGTTTGTCTGGGGAATTTTTAATGTTTTCCAGAAGTTTGATTAATCCCTCTTTCAATTCAGAGAAAAGAGAGGTGACTGTCTCTGTTGTCATCCCTGGTTCATATTGTTCCATCAGGGCATCATAAGGGGTTGTGGTATATCCGTAATAATCCGCCTGTTTACGGCACAAATCCACAATTTTTTCAAGATAAGGTTGAAAGGCTTTAAAATCGTTATTTACTCTGGCCTTAGCCCAAACCTGTTGGGACTGGGAAGTCAGTCTTGAAAATTCCTCGACGAATGAAGCCGGAAGAACCGATGCATAGTGATAATCTTTCCAAACCAGGTACAAGAGTCTTGTTGTTTCTTGATCACTTTCGTCATTTAGAATATGGCCCGTATTCAAATCCACCAATTTCTCGAGCGCATTTTTAAACCGTTTACCTGTATGAATTTCATGGGCTAGAGCGCTGAGCCATGCTAGTTGTTCGCTTCGAAATTCGCCGGCTTTTTCCGGCATATAGGTTTCCTGATCCCACTGGGCCAGCGCCTGGACCGATTCGGCTCTGGCATATTCTTTCAGCAAGTCTAACAGTACTTTCATGTCTTCTTCCATTTTTATCTCTCCTTAAAATGTAAAAAGCACACCCAGAAATCTAAGTGTGCTTTATGTAAACAGATATCCGCCATAAAGGGGACGGATTATTTTAGTTTAAAGACGACAGGAATTGCAATCCAGACGCCTACGTTACGGTCTCGCTGTTTTGCCGGTTTAAACCGTGTTTTTTTAATTGCCTCAATTGCGGCTTCATCAAGACCGGTATTGGGAATGCCTTTCATAATCACACAATCGGTCACCACGCCTTTTTCATTCACAAAGGCCTGGACAATGACCGTTCCTTCGATTTGAGCTTCCCGGGCAATCTCCGGATATACAATATTACGGAGGATAGCACTGGAACCGCCGATAGGTTCGGGAGGTTCATCATAAGGGATAAACCGGACTCTGGGACCGGATTCTTCTTCTTTTTCCTCTGGTGGCGGAGGAGGTGCATCCATCAGCTCAAAATCCTCAAAATCCAATTCTTCCATGGTAATATCTTCTGCAATTTCTTCATCCTCACTCATAACAGGAACCGTCGGCCGCTGGGGAGGTGCGGATTGTTGAACCTGCTGTGTGGGGGGGATATCCATCACTTCAATCTGGATCTGAGGCCCTGTGGTTTCAATAGTGGAATCAGATTCAAATTTCGGGGCAAAATAAAAGACCAGAATCATGAGAAAAACCACAAGAACACTGGATACTTCCGCGATAAACACAGACTGTTCTTTAAATCTTTCAAATTGTTTTACAGACATTGACTGTACTCCATTAGTAATTAGCTGTGGTGGCTGAATAATTCACCCGAAGCGCGTCGGCTTCACGGAGCTCATTATGAATCTGAGAGATAACCCCCATCTGCACATTCCGGTCCGCCCTGAGGGATACAATCAGCTGGGGATCGGCCACACGTTTGGAATACATAACCTTACTTACATCATTCGGCTGAATCAATTTATCATCAACGGATATCACACCGTCACGTCCTACAAAAATGTAGGATACATGCCTTTTGGTTTCCACTTTTTCAATCTTGCGGGCCTGTGGAAGAATCACTTTCAATCCTTCAAACTGGCGCATGGTTGTCGTCATCATAAAAAAGATCAACAACATGAAAATAATATCCGGCATGGATGACGTAGGAATTTCAGCTTTGAGTTTTGTTGTTTTCTTTATCGCCATAGTATTGCCTTATTTATTCCGAATCGGCGATGGAAATACGGGTAGCATTCGCCAATTTCAACTGATCTATCACTTCAATATAATCCTGGTACTTTGTGTTTTCTGCAGTTTGGACAGAGAAAATCATGAGGGGATTTTGGGAAAGAAGCCGTTGGGCTTCCCGGCTGATTTCCCGGGGCTGCACTTCTTTATCATTCATAAGGACCTGTCCGGCAGCATTCACCAGGACATTAGTAATATTTTTGGGATTTACTTTAAATTCGCCCCCTTTACCCGGCAGGACAAATCCAATCCCTTTATCGGGATCGATAGTAGAGACCAGAAGGAAAAAGACCAGGAGCAAAAAAGCGATATCAGACATGGATGCCGAGGGGATTTCCGCTTCTTTACGTTTTCTTTTTTTTACAAGCATAGTTTAATCCGGTCTTATTTTTTCATTTTTTCCGATAATACATCCACAAGGGTTACGGCACTTTTTTCAAGGTCAATGACCATTTTGTCAATCCGGCTCATAAACCAGTTCTGGAAAATGGAGATAATCACAGCCACAATAAGCCCGAACAGTGTTGTCAAAAGCGCTTCAGAAATACCGCTGGCCACAATGGCGGGGGAAATATCATTAGCAGCAGCCACATCGTCAAAAGCGCTGACCATACCAGACACCGTTCCGATAAATCCAAGCATGGGAGCAATGGTGATAACGGTTGTAAGCCAGATCTGGTTCTTTTCCAGAAAAGCCATTTCCAGGGCGCCGGCAGAATCAATCACTTTTTCTACCCGTTCCAGTCCCTGATCCATACGGCTAAGAGCTTCATGATAAATCGCGGCAACCGGACTGCTGGATTTTTCGCATTCTTCCTTTGCCGTTTCCGGTCCTTCTTCCCTGAGGATCGTTTCAATTTTCTTCAGGAATGAGCGGGTTCTGAGTTCGGCAGCTGTCAGAGAATAAAACCGTTCAAATACAATGATGAGTCCAAAAATGAACACACCAAGGATCCAGGGCATAAATGGACCGCCCTTTACAAATAATTCAACCATGGATATGAACCTCCGATCTTAATTGAAAAGTTGTTTCAAACATCATTGCTAGTCATTTTACTCAAAGCAATGTTTAATGTCAATTCTTTTTAACATGGCTCAAGGCTTTAATCCCGGCAGTGCTTTGGCGTCGGAGATGTGCTCCAACGCGGCTTCAAACTGATTGTCGGCAAGGAGACGCGCCTTGTAAAATGCGTTATTTCCCCACCACATTTTGGCCATTTCCGATTTCAATTGCATCTCAACATAATCTTTATCTTTTTGCAGGTCTTCAAGGGTTAAAGATTCAACCTTATCCCCTACAAAAGAAAGAAAATCTTCAAGAAAATTTTCAGGAAGATCCTCATTAAAAATGAAGTTTTCAGCATCGGCAGGTGCATTGGGATACTCTTTACTTAATTCCTGTGCAAATTTAAAAAAGAGTCGGTCGCTGTGCTGAAAGACCTTCACAGTTGGTTTTGACAGGTTCAGGTGTCTTTTGACCAACACATCGGGTGTGATACCTCCGCCTCCGTAAACGATCCTTCCGGCTTTGGTTTTATGTACCGGTTTATCCGTTGTATCCAAGACTGTTGAATCGGTTTCATCTGCCAATACAATGGATTCATAGTAATCCTGGAGTCCATTGTCGTATGGACGCTGAATCAATCTGCCGGATGGTGTATAATACCGGGCAACCGTCACCCGGACAGCTGACCCGTCTTTCAAGGGCCATTGACGCTGTACAAGTCCCTTTCCAAAACTCGTCTCCCCTACAATCATACCCCGGTCCAGGTCCTGAAGAGCTCCACTGACAATTTCGGAAGCACTGGCTGACCCCCGGTTGATCATGACCACAACCGGCAGATCTTTAAATTCACCTTTTCCCGTGGCATAAAATTCTTCATTGGCATTGGGTAAACGGCCCTTGGTGTAAACGATCATATCACCGGCATTGAGGAAGTGATCCAGCATTTCCACCGCTTCATTCATATATCCACCGCCATTATAGCGTAAATCAATGATAAGAGACTCCATACCTTTTGCTTTTAAATCATGGAGGGCATCCGAAAATTCTTCGGCTGTCTTTTGTGAAAAGCGGTTCACCAATACATATCCCACGCTATCCTCGACAAGAAAATGGGCAAGGACAGAGTAAATGGGAATGTCATCCCGGATAATTTCCACTTCAAAAGGCTCTTCTTCCCCTACCCGTTTTACCGTCAGGGTTACAGATGTCCCTTTGGGCCCCCGGAGTTTCTTAAAGGTTTCTTCTTGTGTGATCTTATACGCCGATTCACCATTTATCTTCAGGAATTTATCCCCGGATTGCAATCCCACTCTTTCGGAAGGGGTTCCCACAATGGGGGATATGACCGTAATATATCCATCAATAATATCAAACTCGATACCAATCCCCTGAAAATTCCCCTGGAATTCCTCTTTGACCGTCTTCAGTTTATCCTTATTGATGTAAACAGAGTGGGGATCCAGTTCTTCCAGCATCCCCCGGTATGCTCCTTCCATCGTTTTGGCCCAGTCCACCTCTTCCACATAACTTTCATTGATGATGGAAATGATGTCATTCATAACTGCAATTTTCAGATACAAATCATCAACAGAAGCAGAAATTTTGGGGTAAAAAATGGCTACTGCCAACAATATAATTGTTAGCGTAGAGAGAAATATTTTCTTTTTCATAGTTTTCATCATTTTCAAAATTAATCAACTAATAAATATACACTTTCATCGTGTAAGTAGAAAGCTTTAATCAGGGCTGGAACCGGCAAGTGGAGATTTTGACAGATAATTAATCATCTTTTTCGCCAGGTCGGCAGGTTGATGGTTGGTAAGCTGGGCGTTATAAAAAATAATGATTGTTTCAGCTGTTTGAGGATTTCGAAGCATTACAGATGTGAATCCAGGTAGCCCTCCCAGATGGCCATACCAGGATTCATAGCGAAGAATACCAGGGCCGTAATATCCTCCTTCAATAGTCGTGGGAACTTCGTGTTCCAGCCGAAACGCATGGCTTTCAGCGGAAATAAGGTTGCCAGCCGTCAAACAAACGGCATACTCCCGCAGATCCTGGAGGGTGGAAATCACGGCACCTGCAGCCCAGGCAACGGAGATATCATAGGATTCCGACCAATCGACCGGGAACCCTGCTTCACCGGTATAATACCCTTTGGGATGAGGTTTAGGCATATCGTTACCTGACTCGGGAAATGAAGTATGCAATAACCCGCAGGGTTCAAAAATTCGGTTATTCAATTCTTCTGAAAGTGTTTTTTCGGTTATTTGCTCTATGATGCGTCCCAAAATAATGGTATTTGTATTGCTGTAATACCAGGTTTCTCCCGGCTCGGATAAGGGCGTTAATGAAGTTCCCAGAGCTATAAGGGAATCGGGGTGCCATACACGGAGGGGATCTGCCAGTGTCATTTGCATAAAGCGGGGATGTGTCGAATAATCGGCGATGCCGCTGGTCATATCTGATAACATAAGCAGTGTAATAGAATGACTCCGGGGAATATCCGGTCTGAATTGGGACAGTGTATCATCCATGGATAACAAACCTTCATCAATCAATTGAAACAGGACGGTATTCACCATGGTTTTGGTAATACTGGCTATTCTGAAATACATGCCCGTCTCCATAGGTGTTTCTTCCACCAGATCCGCAAAACCCGTGGCATATTCCCAGACTGTTTGGGAGCTGTCGGACCAGTAACCGGCAATGATTCCTGGCACGGATGTCTGCTCAACGACTGAATCACAAAGGCTTTCAAGATGGGCTAATCCTTCCCCGGATGTTTCCGGAGCCGTATTTCCTCCATTCTCACATCCGGCACTCAGAAGCATCAAGATGAGGAAAAAGTAAAGAAATCCACCAAACCCCATTTTTTTCAGTGGTTTTTGTCTATGATCCATTTTAAGTATTTTAACCTTTTTGCTTATTTAATGTTTCATCTTATGAAAAACGGTGAAACAGATATCCATGATTGACGCTTTATTTTATCAACACACATTTTTGTGTCGCATATTGGTTCCCCGCATGGAGGATTATGAAATAGATACCGGAGCTGAGTTTTGAAGCATTCCAAACAAGGCTATGTGTCCCCTTTTCAAAGGGGTCATTTGCAAGTGTGATAACCTGTTCACCTTTAACATCAAATACGCAGAGTTCTACATGAGAATCCTCCGGAAGGGAAAAGTGAAT
>JASGMP010000056.1 GCA_030156395.1 Fidelibacterota bacterium | reverse complement strand
CCCCTGATTGAAACACACACCCTTTTTCCAAACAAAACCAATGTTCAGTTCATGTCCCCCCTGGATGAGAGAAATATTCGCATAGAAATATGGGAACGGGGAGTCGGATATACCCTGGCTTCCGGGAGCAGCAGCTGTGCCGCCGCTACGGTAGCTCATCGACTTGGTTTTTGTGGCAACGATGTGAATGTGCATGTCCCCGGCGGAGTGATACATATCCAGATTCATGAAGATTCATCCCTCACCATGACCGCACCAGTGGTTAAAATCTGTGAGGGAAAACTCAGCAGCGAATGTCTGCCCTGATTTCTTTAAGAAAAAGTGAAAGAGATTATTTTCAAACCCGTTTTGATTAACGTATTGATATACAAAGAGTTTGTCCTGGCAACACGTCTCAAAACCCCACACACAAGAATATAACTATAACAATATAAGCTTGACAGGTGTCTCTAGTCGGTGTATTTTACCCCCGGGGTGGGGGGAAGCACATTAAATATAAGCTATAAATATTATTATTACAGGCGAATATATTAAATATTTAATAACATCTGTGCTTTATCCCGGGAATGAAAATCCTGTTTCAAAAAAGTTTAAAAAGGCTCATAAAAAAATTGATTTTAAAAAATCATCACTGTTTACCAATACACTTGGGGAAAAAGAACTATTAAATTGTTCCTGTAATCTCCTAATATGTAAAATATGGACAGACGGATACATACTCATGAAAGATAAAACCATTCATTTTCAAGCCATTGGAACGATCCATTCTTCTTACAAACAACCCAAAGAAACTCCCATCCAACCTGCCGGCGCAAAAGGAGTGGAGGGAAATATCGTTGTAAATCCTGTATTTTCTGAAGGGCTTCAGGATTTGGAAGAATTCTCACACATTATCGTGTTGTACTATTTTCATTTGTCAAAATCATATTCTTTAAAGGTAAAACCATTTATGGATGTTACAGAACACGGCGTTTTTGCAACCCGTGCATCTGCCCGACCCAATCCCATCGGCCTTTCCATCCTTAAACTAAAGTCTATTGAGAAGAATATTTTGCATGTAAGTGATGTGGATATTGTGGATGGAACTCCTCTCCTGGATATTAAACCCTATGTACCGCCGTTTGATAACACAGAAAATGTCCGAGTCGGCTGGCTGGAAAAGAATGTGTACAAACTATCCGATACCGTGGATGACGAACGGTTTCTGTAGAAAACACAAAATAAGAGGATGTCACTATTTTTACCCCATTTATCTCACCACGTTTTTTTGTCGGATAAAAGCAAAAAGCCGTTAAAACCCTGAAATTTACCGGTGTTATCTTTTCCGACGCCATTAAAAGTTTTGCAGATAAGCACTTAAAATCATGTTTTATCTGATTTTTATGCTACAGGTCTGGTATCAACAAACCGCCATGATTTGATTTCCGCCCTTATAAGCTTTTATCCTTTATGATTGAGAACCAATCCATCGGTCCTGATATGATAAAACCGGATAGAACTCCTTTGTTTGTTACAAGGGTTTCTTTACATTTTACGTCTGAAGCATGAGGTTTTTATGGTATTACTCAAAGAAGAAAAAATATCCGGTTCCCTCGTGTATGATGGTTATCTGTTAAAAGTTCATAGGGACAAGGTGAAATTGCCAAACGGGAAAATCAGCATCCGTGAGTATATCCGCCATCCCGGGGCTGTGGTTGTGCTCCCCTTTTTGGAGGAGGGGGCTGTGATTTTGGAAAGGCAGTTCAGATATCCTGCCAATCAGGTTTTTATCGAATGCCCTGCAGGGAAAATTGATCCGGGAGAATCCCTGGAAGAAACAGCCCGCCGGGAATTGCTGGAAGAAACGGGTTATACCTGTCAGGAACTCCGGTACCTGGGAAAAACACATCCGGGAATCGGCTATACCGATGAAGTTATCTATCTCTATGAAGGGTATGGCTTGTCCCGGCAGGATGTGAATCGGGATGATGATGAATTTCTTGAAATTTTTCAGGTACCTTTCGAAGAAGCGCGCCAAATGGTATTGAGGGGAGAGATTACGGATGCAAAATCCGTGGCAGCAATTTTGTTAAGTTATGAAAATCAGCAGACTGAAACCGGGATTCAAGAGGAGTCCTGACATATGCAACAGACACTTAATCAAAAGCTGGTCAATATTTTAAAAGGGGATTTTTATGATCCTCACAATGTTCTTGGGATCCATGCCGTTTCACCGGTTAAGAAAGCGATCCGTGTGTTTGCACCGGACGCAGAAGAAGTGTCTGTACAGCGCCTCGATGGAAGAAAAACCACCTATCCTCTTTCTCCCATGAAGATAGAGGGATTCTGGCAGACGGAAATCCGGGTGAAGCATTTTTTCCATTACCGGATTCATGCTACATATCCCGATGGAAGCCGCTATGATTATGTGGATCCGTATCAGTTTATACCCACGATCAGCCAGGATGATTTGTATTTGTTTAATAAGGGAGACCACCGTTTTGTTTATGAAAAACTGGGCGCTCACCCCTATATTCACGATGGGATTTCCGGTGTGCGTTTTGCCGTTTGGGCTCCCACAGCTCGGCGTGTAAGCGTGGTTGGAGATTTCAACCGCTGGGACGGCCGTTATCATCAGATGAGGGCTATGGGAAATTCCGGCGTGTGGGAAATTTTTATTCCGGAAGCCCAGGCCGGTGTTCTCTATAAATTTGAGATTTTTACGGCGAACCGGACACTCCGTGTGAAAGCCGATCCCTATGCCCAATATTTTCAGAAAAGACCTGAAAATGCCTGCATCGTTTTTCAATCGACCCATGACTGGAAAGACGACTCATGGCTGAAAGACCGCTCGGGCAGACAAACCCCTACTATGCCATTGAATATTTATGAGGTCCATCTTGGATCCTGGCGTATCAAAGAGGATGGCAGCTGGTATACTTACCGGGAACTGGCTCATGAACTGGTGCCCCATGTAAAAGAGATGGGTTTTACACATCTTGAATTCTTACCAGTCATGGAACATCCTTTTGACGGATCCTGGGGATATCAAGTCACAGGCTATTATGCTCCCAGCAGCCGTTTCGGAACGCCCGATGATTTGAAATACCTCATTGATGTCTGTCACCAAAACCATATCGGTGTGATTCTGGATTGGGTACCCGCCCACTTTCCAAAGGATGATTTCGCCCTGGCCCGGTTTGACGGAACGGCCTTATATGAACACGAGGATTCGCGTTTGGGTGAACACCCGGATTGGGGAACCTATATTTTCAATTACGGCCGGAATGAGGTAAAAAATTTCCTGTTGGCCAATGCCATTTACTGGTTGAAGGAATTCCATGCAGACGGATTACGGATCGATGCGGTTGCCAGTATGCTCTATTTGGATTACAGCCGGAAAGCAGGGGAATGGATTCCCAATAAATATGGCGGAAACGAGAATCTGGAAGCCATCGAGTTTTTAAAACACATGAATTCCGTCCTCCATGAATATTTCCCCGACACCCTGATTATCGCCGAAGAATCCACAGCCTGGGGCGGTGTGACAAAACCCGTGCAGGAAAACGGGCTGGGTTTTACCTATAAATGGAACATGGGATGGATGAATGACTTCCTCAGCTATATGTCCAAAGATCCCATCTACCGGAAATACCACCACAATGAACTGACCTTTTCCATGCTTTATGCCTATTCAGAAAAGTATATTTTGGTTCTCAGCCACGATGAAGTGGTCCATGGAAAGCGTTCACTCCTGAGCAAAATGCCTGGGGACGACTGGCAGAAATTTGCCAATTTTAAATTGCTGTTAGGTTTTATGACGGGACATCCGGGGAAAAAACTTCTTTTTATGGGAACGGAGTTGGCTCCCTGGCACGAATGGAACGACAAAGAAGGGCTGGACTGGCGATTGTTGCAGTGGGAACCCCATAAAAATGCCCGGCTATATCTGGAACATTTGAATAAGCTGTATATAAACGAACCAGCACTTTGGGAATGGGATACGCGCCCCGAAGGATTTGAATGGATCGACGCCAACAATGCCGAACAGTCTGTTGTTTCATTTATCCGGCATGGGAAGGACCCGGCCAATGACCTGTTTTTTATCTTTAATTTTACACCTGAAACGTATTTCGAATTCCGGACAGGGGTTCACAATCCCGGAAAATACCGGGAGATTTTTAATTCCGATGCCAAGATTTACTACGGAAGCGGTGTGATCCGAAACAGTGAACACGTGAGTGAGGATGTCCCCTGGAATGGCCGCCCACACTCCATCCGTTTCGGTCTCTCCCCACTGGGAATGGTTATTTTTAAACGGATACAATAGCGGATGATGGAAGAGAAAGGGAAACGTATTCTCTACGCCGTTTTAAACTGGGGATACGGGCACACCATTCATGCTTTTCCCCTGATTGAATTTCTGAACCGGCACCACGAAGTGATCCTGGCAGCGGATGGTCAGGCCATGATTCTGCTAAGGCGGCGTTTTCCCCGGAATCTCTGCATTCCCCTGAATGATGCCCGTATCCGTTATACAAAATATAAAATCCTGATGCCCCTTTCCCTGGGAATACAGGCAGTAAAAATGTTGGCAGGTATGAAACGGGAACACCGCCTGACCAAAAACCTGGTGAAACATCTAAAAATCGATCGCATCATTTCCGACAACCGGTATGGTGTTTGGGACCGGCGAATACCCTCTTACTTGATAACTCATCAATTACGTTTTCATATGCCAATCCGCCAGATTGAACCCCTGAGTATTCTATTCAACCGAATTGTTTTTAACGGATTTACGGGGATCTGGGCCCTGGATTCTCCACATCCTGAAAAAAACCTGTCCGGATCTCTTACTCATGACAATCCTCTAAGTACACATCCCAAAGTCCGATTTATGGGATTGTGGTCAGACCTGATACCCCAAAAGGTTGACGAAGATATTGATCTTTTGGCCATATTATCCGGACCGGAACCGATGAGGACTCTGCTGGAAGACAAGCTTCTTAAGCAAATGTCCCGATTGCCGGGGAAAAAAGTCCTTGTCCGGGGAATTGATGGTCATTTTCCAGAGAATGTGGAAGGCATAACCCTTTTGGGCCTGGTGGATAGAGACGAAATAAATCACTTGATGAACCGGAGCCGGATGGTGATATGCCGGTCCGGGTATACATCCACCATGGATTTGGTCCGACTGGGGAAAAAGGCGGTCATGGTTCCCACTCCCGGACAAAGTGAACAGGAATATCAGGCGGAACTGTATCACAGCCGGGGTTGGTTTTATGCTGTCAGGCAGGATGAGATGGACCTTGTAATCGATGTGGAAGCAGCCCGGGCATATCATCCGCCGGATCTGAGCGAATGGTTCAACCGGACGGACTGGTTGGACGAAGCCATTCGTGAGTGGCCTAAAGAGAGGATGAAAAGATGACGTCGTGTTGCCGGTATGGATTATTACTTTCTTTTATCCTTTTCGTCCTGGGGATTCAAACACTGTGGGGTACACAGATGCATGTACCTGAAGAGAATCCTGAATATCCCTTTCTGCTGGCCATGGAAACGAGGGGACTTTTGGACTCCCCGCTTCCGGCGACCCGGCCCTGGATAAAAAGTGATGTGGCGGAACATCTTAAAACACTTTTGAAAAAAACCGGAAAACTCCGGGGGACAGAACGGGAGATCCTGCAGATGCTGGTCAACAGGTACCGACCGGAATTATCAGACCTGAAACATCCCCGCCTGGCGGAAGAAGACAGCGTTCATGCGTTTCCTCTCCATATCCGGGAAGATCTTCAACGAAAAGTTTCACGCTCCATTATCAGTGAACCGGATTACCTGTTTCTGTTTGAAACGGAGGATGAATATCTCTTTCTCCAGGGCGATGGACTGCTTCGCCTTGAGAACAAAAACGAGTTGTTTCGATTCTCAGGTCATGTAGGTTTCAGGGGATTTGCGCAAATGGGCAATGTCAGTGTCTTTGGTGAGGCTATGGCGTATCGACTCTATGTCCGTGATGGGTTCAGAGATGATCCTGTCGACAGCCGGGGTTACTATCTGCATGCAGATTCTACATCTTCACTGGTAAGCTTTGATAATACAATTGGGTATATTCAATTACAGTCCTATGGTGGATTATTTACTTTGGGTAATAGCCCAATTCAGTGGGGATATGGAGAAGATCCTCTTTTTATATCTGGTAAAACCGCTACATTTCCTTATTTGATGTGGCAAAGAGCTTTTTATAAATCTCGATATGTGTTTTTTCATGGCAGTTTGATGAATGCGACATATACCCTGAGTGAAGATGGACATTCAAAATTGTATCCGGAGAAATATCTTTCGGGACATCGGTTTGAAATATATCCATTACAAAATCTTTCCTTTTCGTTTACCGAACTTCTTGTCTATGGAGAAAGAAATCCTGAGTTAACCTATTTCATTCCTGTAAACTTTCTTTGGTCAGCGGAACATAATCTTGAAGACAGGGACAATTCAATTCTTGGTTTTGAAATGGCCTGGCAACCCTTAAAAGGATTTAGAATACATGGAAGTTTACTTCTGGATGAATTTAAATTTAGTGAAATCAATTCAGAATGGTGGGGGAATAAAAGAGGATATCAAATTGGCGGAAGTATCGCCCTGCCAGGTATATTATCATGGGAAATCTTTTTTGAGGGGACGTTAGTCCGCCCGTGGACATACTCTCATTACAAAGAAACAAATACATTTACACACAAAGGGGATTGCCTTGGTTTTTATGCCGGTCCCAATGCTCGACAATATACCGGTGGCGCGAGAGGGTGGTTCACAGCTGCACATTATTTCAGCCTGTCTGTCAATTTGCTGGAAAAAGGTCTTGAACCCCTTCCAAAAGATCATCCGGATTATTTTCCTATCGGGAGTAATGCCAACCAGAATTACTATGATAGAAATAAAGAATTTGACTTTTCCACAAAAAACCTAATGGGTGAAATTCAAAAAACACTTTCTTTTGATTTTCAATGGCAATGGCAATTTATGAATAATGGATGGCTTGACCTTACCTGGGAACCCCGGTGGCAAGATTCTGAAATGACCCATTATGCTCAAATTCAAGTACAGGTGAAACACTGATGATATCCTTTATTGTCTTATCTGTGATTTATTTCATTTTGATTTTCTTGGTTATTCTTGCTCTAATTCGGGAAAGAATTTGTTGTAAAGAACCGGATCTAAGCGCTACAGTTATTGTATGTGCCAGGAACGAAGAGCATAATCTTCCTGATCTTGTGAAATCACTAAACGCGTTGGAATATCCTGAAGGGATGCTTGAAATAATTCTTGTAGATGATGCATCAACAGACAAAACACGCGAGTTGATTGAAAAAGCAGCCCGTGAAGATTCTCGAATCAGGGCGGTTCATATTCATGAAAAGGAAGAAGGATTATCCGGCAAAAAGAATGCCATTACACAGGCGGTTGGACTTGCTGATGGAGAAATTATTCTTCTGACAGATGCAGATTGCAGACCTGGCCCCAGGTGGGTTAAAAGAATGGTTGCCTGTTTTGATGAAGAGACAGGAATGGTTCTTGGTTTTTCTCCTATTGAAAAAGCCCGTGGCTTATTTCAACGTTTTTTGGAATTTGATCATCTTGCCCGTGTGGCAGTACAAACTGCCGGTGCATATTGGAATATTCCCCCCTTTTCTACTGCCAGGAATCTTGCTTTCCGACGACGCGTTTTTTTTGAAGTGAATGGCTATGAAAGTTCAGGTACAATTGCAACAGGTGATGATTTTTTTCTCACACGGGATGTTTGGCTGAAAACATCCCGCACATTTCGACAGGCAATGCACCCCGAAAGTTTCGTGGTGACAAAAAGAGACAATTTTTCAAAGAAATATGTCATCCAACAATTGCGAAGAAATGGTAAAATTTTATATCTGGCTCCACTTTATCGTGGAATAGGTCTCTTTGTGTTGCTTTATTACCTTGCGATTCCTATAAGTATTTTTACGTTACCTCCTTTTATCTGGGGTGGGTCGTTAATTGTTAAAACTTTTCTTGAATGGACGGGCATTATCATTGCAGGAAAACGGTTTGGATATCTTAAACTGGCACTTTGGTTTCCTCTGATAGCTTTTTATTATCCCTTCCATGTTTTGATTTCTTCTGTCGCCGGAAGTGTAAAAGAAAACCGCTGGAAATAATATGGCATCAAGAATTAATCAGGCAACCCTTCCAAGAGCTTACAGGGTTGTGAAAAAGTCCTTTTCTACTCATAGATTATGGAACTTATTAAAAATTGAATCTTCAAGAATCATTTCGAATTTTAGTCATAAAACGTATGTCTGGGGATTACCTCCGGTGATTATGGTTGAAGCTGCCTCTGTCTGCAACCTCCGTTGTCCCTGCTGTGCGTGTGGCGCTGGACAAATACAGCGGAAACAACCCTTTCTTGATGTGTCTCTTTTCCAGGAGCTTATTCATGAATTAAAGGACTCAATTTGGATGGTCCTTTTTTGGAATCAGGGAGAACCCTTCATGAATCCGCATTTGATGGATATGATACAATACGCATCAGATCTTGGGATATACACTATAACCAGTACCAACGGACACTTTTTAAATAACCCGGATGCAATTATTAACAGTATGCTTGATGAACTAATTGTTTCTTTGGATGGGGCATCCGAAAACACTTATCTGAAGTATCGCGTAGGTGGTGATTTTTTTAAAGTTATCAAAGGTGTGGAATCATTAGTTGGAAAACGGCGGGAAAAAAACCAGATCAACCCGCGCGTTACAATTCAGTGTGTGATATCCAGACACAATGAACACGAGATAGGATCATTAGAAAATCTTGCCAGAGACATTGGTGCAGATGAGATTGTTTTTAAAACGATGGAAATCACCCCAGGGGTCGATAGCACAGATTATTTACCCCGTAACCCAAAGTTCAGACGGTACGATATATCACCCGATCAATGGCTCCGGAAAAATGATCACAAACATTGTCCCGAGCTCTGGCATCAACCCGTCATGAATTCAGATGGCTCATTTTCAGTCTGTTGCTTTGACAAAACGGCTGAACTCAATCCGGGCACCTACTCAAAAGGGAAATTTATAGATCTGTGGCATGGAGCAGAATGGATGAAAATTCGTGAGAAGGTTAAAGAAAATAAAGCAGGTATGTTGCCGTGTAAAAAATGTACGGCGTCTCAAAATTTAAATTATAAGAGCGTGGTTTTCCGGTGAAGCAGAGAATCCAGAAAATTTTTTTTTATTTTTTAAAAGTATGTATTTCTGCAATATTGATTTGGATGGCTATCCGGCGGGTGGAACCTGAAAATTTATGGGGTTATGCTAAATCCCTACCCATACATCTTCTTGTTTTAACGGTACTTGGAACTATTGTGAATCTTTTCCTTCAATTTGTCCGTTTTCGATTCATCATTGTTGAGTGCCGTCATGATATTAGCACGCTGGAACTTGTGAAAGTTTTTTTTATGGGCTTTGCCTTTCGTTTAACTGTACCTGGAGGCCATGGTGAGGCAGCAAAAATGCTTTTCATACCCGGTAAAACCCGAAACAGGGTTACAGCTTACATGATTGAAAAGGTGACAATTTCTGCAGTTATTTTATTTTTGTTTGGTCCCGCAGTAGCGTACCTATTTCCTCAACATACAGGTTTTTTATTGTTTTCACTAATTCCGATTACTGGAGCTGTTATTTTATATGTACTTAAAGAAAAAAAATGGATAAAAAAATGGGAACTGCACGGTACACGTTATAAACGGATTGCAGCAAAAACGGCTCTTCTAACACTAGGTATCTATATGGTGTTTATTTTCCAGTACTGGATTTTATTACGCCTGTTTTCAATCGACTGGTTTACCGTGTCAGCTGTTTGCATCATTGCTATGGGTGCTGCCGCCCTTCCTATATCTGTGAGTGGATTGGGTATCAGAGAAAATACAACCGCCTGGCTTTTGTCAGATTTTGGGGTGCCTCTTGCAGTTGGAGTTGGCGTCCCGCTGTTGGTTTTTGTGCTGAATGTATTATTTCCGGCACTTATAGGAGGAGTTATTTTATTAACACACAAAAAACGAACGGAAGAAAGAGCAAATGAAGCGTCACATATCAACCCTTATTAAAGTTATTTTGATTCTATTTGTTTTGAATCACGGTGCTTATTCGTCTTTGTCTGACCCCACCCGCTACCCGGTGATCCTGGTCCACGGCATTCTGGGGTTTCCGGAAGTCTTCGCACTTTTGGAATGGCGCCTGAACCAGGCCGGATATGAAACACTCAACTTTTTCTACCCCTCCACGGAAAAAACAATCCGTGAACACGGAGAAGATCTGGCCTTATGGATTAAAGCCCAAACAAAGCAGGATACGATTTTGCTCATTACACACAGCATGGGGAATCTGGTGGCCCGGGAAATGCATCATGCCCATCCGGAAATTTCTATATACCGCTGGCTGATGGTGGCACCGCCCAACCAGGGGGCGCAATCTGCTGACCTGTGGAATAAAATCCCCCTGTACCGCTGGTGGACCGATACGCCCGGACAAGAGTTGCGATTATCCAATACACATGCCCACTATAAACATCTGCCTCCCCCCTCCTGTGAATTTGCCATCATTGCCGGCGGGATGAAGAATGAAATCGGATTCAGTCTCCTTTTGGATGGGGATGATGACGGCAAGGTGCGGGTCGTTGAAACCCAATTGCCCGGGTATGCCGACTTTATGATTATCCCCCAGGTCCACACCGGCCTTCTTTTCAATAAAGAAACCTTTCTTCAGGCAGATGCCTTCTTTCGAACCGGACGTTTTGACGCAACCCTTATGAATCAGGAATTCAATTTGGGGAAAAGTTTGGAAAACATTCCGGAATTACTAAAACAAGGAGAGAACAAATGAAATTTTTTCACATGTATTTTTTCAGTGGACGAATGGTTCTGTTCCTGTTTTTGACATCCGGTGCCCGGAAGGAACTGACCGAAATCCGGATGAGGAAAATTCAACCCATTCCCTTGCAGGCGATTCACGATGGCCGGTATGAAGGACGTTTTACCTATAGCAATTTTGAGTATGCCGTTGAAAATGTATTGTTGCCCGCGATGGAATGGAGTAGAATATAATGAAAATTGTTGTTTTGGAAGGACATACTCTCAACCCCGGTGATTTGAGCTGGGAGGATTTACAAGCCCTGGGGGAGGTGACCATTTATGACCGGACACCGGAAGAGAAGATTGTAAAACGGGCAGAAGGTGCAGAAGTCATCCTCTCCAATAAAACCCGGTTGAGCCGGTCTGTGTTTGAAAAACTGCCTGCTTTAAAATATGTGGGAGTGCTAGCCACCGGGTACGACAGTGTTGATGTGAAAGCGGCGACGGAAAGGGGGATAACGGTAACGAACGTTCCCACGTACGGAACCCGGTCTGTCGCCCAGATGACCTTTGCCCACATCCTTAATCTGGTACACCGTCTTGCTGACCACCACCAAAGCGTGCAATCAGGAAACTGGTCAAAAGCTCCGGATTATTGCTATTGGGAGCACCCCCTGACGGAACTGGAAGGACTGACGCTGGGGATTCTGGGACTTGGACGGATCGGCAAGGCTGTGGCGGAAATCGGTCATCGTTTCGGGATGAATATCATCTATCACGATACACAATCCCCCTCTTCTGTCCCGATATTTTGGCAGGCCGTGACAATCAATACCCTGTTCAAATCGAGTGATATCCTCACCCTCCATTGTCCCCTGACGCCGGAAACACACGAAATCGTGGATATTCATCACCTGAAAAAGATGAAGAAATCAGCTTTTCTGATCAATACAAGCCGGGGTGGACTCATAAAAAGCCCGGATCTGGCAGAAGCCTTGAAAAACGGAGTAATACGGGGGGCCGGCCTGGATGTTCTGGACCAGGAACCTCCGCCGGCGGACCATCCCCTGATCGGCATTCCCAACTGTTTTATCACCCCGCACATTGCCTGGGCTACCCGTGCCGCCCGGGAACGCCTTTTGAAAACGGCGGTTGAAAATTTAAAAGCCTATTTAAACGGAAACCCGGTTCATGTTGTCACGCTATGATGATAGAACGAGGGTGCGATGGAGGGGGGTTGGAGAGATTGATTAGATTGATTAGATTGATACACCAGGAGCGAAGCGACGCCAAATTCCAGGTTCCAACTTCTAACTTCCAGGTGATGATTGCCTGCCCCGTGAAAAGGGACCAAGGCAGTAACGCGCAACGCGTAACACGTGACGAGATTGGTTGGGTGCGTCAATGGACGATGAGAGCAATAAAGTTCCCAGCCTTCGCTACAGAATGCCAACTGCTGACTGTCGACT
>JASGMP010000055.1 GCA_030156395.1 Fidelibacterota bacterium | reverse complement strand
GCTCTTTTGAGAAAAGTTTATGAAAGTGAAAAAATACGTTTATTTTAATTAGAGGGTTGCCGATGCATGATGAAACACAGAAAATACGCGATAATGAGTACAACAGCTTCCGTCCATTGATTAAATCACTGATTCGGGCACTACTTTTTTCTGTAGGAATGGTTTTTATCTTTTACCTGTTTCTAACCCTAAAATAGACTAAGATTCTTCTGAAATTCCGCTAGAGCCGGCATTTAATGCATTCGCTTGTGATGAATTTGTAATTTAGGTTGATTTATGTTAACTACTCCTTTCTTTCATAGAAAAAATTCATCAAATTGTTATCTTTCGAAATACAAAAATGAAAGGACCGTCATGAAAAGAAAATATGAAATTTTAATGCTTTTGCTCTTCGGCGTTTTATTTGGATTTTCCTGCAGTCAAACAGACGGGGACAGCTCTGTTGCAGTTCCTGAGCGGAAAGACATTGCAGAAGAGTACACATGGAACCTGAACGATTTATACCCCGGACTGGAAGCCTGGGAAGCGGAATTCCAGTCCGTTGAGAATGCCATTCCCAAATTAAAAACATACCAGGGTAAACTGGGCGACTCAGGAAATATTATCCTTGAATGCCTGAAAAAACGGGATGAATTGGCAAGCCGTATTGACAAGCTTTATGTATATGCCCATCTGGCTATGGATTCGGATACACGGAATCCGGAATTTCAAAGCCGTGCAGACCGAATCGCCTCATTGGAAGTCCGTTTTCATGAAGTGGTGTCGTACATCGTTCCTGAACTCCAGACAATTCCCGGTAAAACACTGGAACGTTACATAGAAAACACTCCCGGACTTGATATGTACGGCCATTATTTTCATGACCTGAACCGGAGTCGTCCCCATATACTGAATCCTGACCAGGAGCGGCTTCTAGCCATGACCGGAGATATGGCCCGTACACCGGGACGGGTTCACGAGATGCTGACGGTAACTGACATCCGTTTCCCCAAAGTTAAAAATGAAGAGGGAAAATGGGTTGAACTTTCACCAGGCCGTTATTATCAAATGTTATATTCTAAAGATCCGGATGTTCGTCGTGGAGCTTTTGAGGGAATGTACGGGACCTATGAAAAATTTCAAAATGTCAATGCCGCGGCTTTTGACGGGATGCTTAAGGCTGATATTTTCTATGCCCGGGCCCGGAACTTTGAAAGCACCCTCCATGCTTCCCTTTTCAGTGACAATATCCCCACAGATGTCTATGATAATCTGATTGAAAGTGTCCACAACAACCTGGAGCCTCTCCGGAAATATATGGAACTCCGGAAGCGGGTATTAGGCGTGGAAAATCTTCACCTGTACGATACAAATGTCCCCATTGTACCCGAAGCAGGAGAAAAAGTCCCCTACGATGAAGCCCGTCAAAAGGTTCTGGAGGCGCTTCATCCCCTTGGTGAGGATTATCTGAAACTGGCGAAGGAAGGTCTTTACGGCCGGTGGATTGATGTCTATGAAACCCGGGGTAAAACTAACGGGGCTTATTCCTGGGGAACATATAATGCACCTCATCCCTATATCCTGATGAATTACAACGACACCCGGGATAACATGTTCACCCTGGCTCATGAACTGGGACACACCATTCACAGTATGCTGACAAATAAAAACCAGCCTTATATCTACTCAGACTACAGTCTGTTTGTTGCAGAAGTAGCCTCCACCATGAATGAAGCCCTCCTTCTGGACCACCTATTGAAAACCACTGAAGATCCCAATATACGTCTGGCTCTCATGGACCAATGGGCGGACAATATTGTTGGAACTCTTTATACCCAGGTTCTTTTTGCCGAATTTGAAAAAACCATCCATGAAAAGGCTGAAGCAGGCATTCCCATCACCGCTGAAACCCTTAATGATACATACATGACTATTCTGAAATCCTATTATGGGGATTCTCTGGTTCTGGATGACCTGTATAAACTGACCTGGGGACGCATCGGCCATTTTTACCGGAGTTTTTATGTCTATGTGTATGCCACCAGCATCAGTGCTTCCACCTATCTTAGTGGAAAAATTCTTGATGACAACCCGCAGGCGGTATCCGATTACCTGGATATGCTGAAGGCAGGGGGTTCTGACTATCCCATCAATTTGCTGAAAAATGCCGGTGTGGATATGTCCAAACCAGATGCTGTAAATTATACACTGCAAAAATTCGGTGAAATTGTAGATGAAATGAGCCGGTCTTTGTAAGAGTTGACTAACCTTTGCTTTGTGTAGTCAATTACCGTTAAATTCTGCAGAAAATGTGTGAGCAACCTAATCATAGGAGATGTTGGCATGAATCTGAACGGTTTGGATATTGCAGTTATCGTGGTTTTTTTTGCCGTGATTTTTGGCATAGCCTTCTATTATTCCCGTAAAGCCGGAGAGAACACGGGAGAATTTTTTCTATCCGGCCGGAATCTGCCCTGGTATCTGGCAGGGACAGCCATGGTGGCCACAACCTTTGCAGCCGATACGCCTTTGGCGGTTACAGAACTGGTTGCGCGGAACGGCATCGCCGGAAACTGGCTCTGGTGGAATATGGCCATCGGCGGGATGTTGACGGTTTTTTTCTACGCCCGCCTTTGGCGGCGATCTGGTATTATGACCGATGTGGAATTTGTTGAGATGCGCTACAGCGGAAAAGCAGCTGCTTTTCTCCGGGGATTCCGGGCTCTGTACCTGGGCCTCTTCATGAATATCATCGTCCTGGGATGGGTTCACCTGGCTATGGAAAAAATCTTCATGGTCACACTACCGGGAGTGAATGCTTTTTTACTGGTGACAATCGCTGCTTTAATTATTGCTGTATATGCCTCGGCCTCCGGTCTTTTGGGAACTGCGCGGACTGACAGTTTTCAGTTTGTGTTTGCCATGGTAGGTTGCATTGTTCTGGCAGTGCTGGTTGTTCGTCTGCCACTTGTGGGAGGTATGTCGGGATTGAAAGAAAAGTTGGCTCCGCAGGTATTGAGCTTTGTCCCCAAAATCGGAACTTCCGATGTGCTTGAAGGAGTTACCGGTGGTGTGCTGTCTTTGAGTGTGGGGGCCTTTATTGCTCATATCGGACTCCAATGGTGGTCCAGCTGGTATCCCGGGGCAGATCCCGGTGGTGGAGGATATGTGGCCCAGCGCATGATGAGTGCCAAAGATGAAAAACACAGCCTTTTTGCCACCCTCTGGTTTACTATCGCCCACTATACCATTCGTCCATGGCCCTGGATTATTGTAGCCCTTAGCGCCCTTGTGATTCTTCCCCGGGCCGAAAGTCCGGAAATTCTGATGCAGGAAAATCCGGCTTACTATGTTGCAGCTCAGGAAACTTTCGAAAATCATGGCCAGGTCCAGGATGAAAACCTGGCAGATGATGCCTCTTTTCTTGCCTATTATGAAAAATATGAAAACACTGTGGATCCGGGGCGGATGTATCCAAAACTGATGATGAGATATCTACCCAGTGGTCTTTTGGGTCTCCTCATTGCCGTTTTCCTGGCAGCTTATATGTCCACAATTGCGTCCCAGCTCAACTGGGGGACCTCTTACCTGATTAATGATTTTTACCGCCGTTTTATCAAACCCGACGCCGGAGAAAAGCACTATGTCCTGATTTCCCGGATCGGGTTGATTCTGATGACAGTTCTGTCTTTGATTGTTACAAAATATTTTTTAACGACTATATCGGGTGCCTGGGAATTTATCATTAATGCCTCGGCCGGTATCGGGTTGGTGTTATTGCTCCGGTGGTTCTGGTGGCGAATCAATGCCTGGAGCGAGATTTCCGCACTGATTGCTCCCCTGATCATTTACCCCATCGCCCACTACGGTTTTGGCATGCAATCCCCTATTACCCTTTATCCCACTGTCTTTGGGACAACCCTTATATGGCTCATCGTCACCTGGTTGACACGTCCTGTGAAAGAGGAAAAACTTCTGGAATTCTACCGGAAGGTCCATCCCGGAGGAATTGGATGGAAAGCCATTGCGGAAAAACTCCCGGATGTGCAGGGCGATACAGGATTCGGAAGAATGTTTCTGGATTGGATCTGCGGAGTGATTATGGTTTATTCCGCCCTCTTCGGGCTGGGAAAACTCATCTTTGGAGAATGGTTGATGGCTCTTGTCTATTTCATCATTGTCGCTGTCATGGTCGCTATTATCTATGTGGATCTTAAATCCCGGGGATTTGAACAAATAGTTGAATAATCTTTAACTGAAAATAACTCAGTTCATAAAAAAAAAGAGACGTGTTCATCACGTCTCTTTTTTTATACGAATGAATTTTAACTCAGTAGACGAGCGACAGCGTAAACATTTTTGCCTGATGAAGTCGGCCATAGTCACACCAGGCATAATCCGCTTTAATTTTCAGAGCCGGAGTCACCGGATAATACAGGCCTCCGCCAAAAGATAATCCACCTTCGGCATCCTCAAGAAAAAGCTGACGATAGCCTGCCCTCAGGAAGATGGTTTCGAACATCTCCAATTCTGTGCCAAGATTGATATATTCCAGATTATCACTGGGATGCAACGCATCCACATTCATACGGAGCGTCAATTTCTCTGTGGAAAACACATCACCGGACAACCCAATCCGGAAAATTATGGGCAGAGGCCAATGGTCCAGTTCATAAAGGGCTGGAATCTGATCATTATTTCCGTACATCTCCTCATCGGGATCTTCATAAAAGCGGACATCCCTGCCGGACAGGAGAAGTTTTCCGCCGAAATTGGTTATGCTCATCCCCAGATGGATATTATTTAGGGGAAGAATGAAAAGGGCACCCATATCCACGGCCATGGTACTGGCACTCATGTGCCAGATCTCCTGGCGGATAAATTTAACCTGTCCGCCCATACTGAACCGGTCTGTCAGCTTGTTGGCATAGGTCAGGCCAATTGTCAGGTCTTGGGCGGAAAAAAATTCTCCTGTCCCATCCTGCATGGCCTCGGTGCGGACACTCATTTCTCCGTAATCCAGATGAGCGACATTCACACCCACGGCACCATAGCGCCCCAAATTCATAGAACCGGCGGCATACAAGTAGCTGGTGGATGCTAGCCAGTCGCTCTGGGTAAACATTGCCTCCTGAATCTGATGATGAGCCAATCCTGCCGCATTGTAATGCAGGGCTTCCAGTCCGCGGACATCGGCAACAGCCGCTTCACCCATGCTCAGAGCCCGGGCCGACGTTCCGATTTTCAGAAATTGTGCCACGGAGGTTCCCACTTTATTGACAGACAAACCCGGTTTCACCATGAACAACAAAACAAGAAATATGCTAACAATTTTTCTTTTCATTTGATCACCGCAAATTTTCCAATTTTAGTTCCAAGTCCCGATGCAGATGCATCTACATGCCATAAATACATACCAAAAGCCAGTTCCATGTTATCTTTATTCAGCAAATTATAATTTTCACTGCCATCCCACATGGAGCTGTTATGATGCAAAGTATTTACCAGTTCACCTGTAATGGTATAGATGCGGATCGTACATACAGGCGGCAAGTTGATAAATTTGATAATCCGGTCTCCACGACCGCTGGCAAAAGCACTTTTCGGTTCCCAAATGGCCTGGGCACGATATGGATTGGGAACCACTGCGATTTTATCCAGAGGATCTTCCACTGTGCCAGGTTCGTATTCAGCCGCTTGCGTGGTAAACCACAACGTATCCCTGTTGGAAAAAGGCTGATTGACCGTAACACGAAACACATCGCCGTTTGAAGGTGGTATTTTATCCTGTCCGGCCGGTGGTGTGAATTTGATCTCCCAGGTTTTATTCTCAATTTTCAGTTCCGGTTCACTCAAAATCCCAATTTTATGCTGATCAATATTAAAGGTCTGTCCACCCACAATATAAAAAGGTGCATTGGTGATGCTATCCTTATACGCATAGGTCACATCCTGAATAATAAACGGAGCTTTCTGGTTGAACAGAGTCGGTGTCTCCAGGTATTTCTCATCCCAGTGGAGTTCATAGATTCGCGGATGGGCAAATCCCTGGGTGGATTGCCCCAGATCCCAGATTTGTACCTTATGCAGATAATTGGTTTCTCCCATCAGCCAACCAGTTTCTTCCTTATTTAAGGCGATAGCTTCATCCTTGGTGAAGATGCGCATCCCGTCGAATACAGTAGCAGCATCTTCAAGGTTAAAATACTTATTTTCAAAAACCGGCTGATGGTAATAGGTGACTTCCAGTGTCTGGTTCCAGTATTCCTGAGCCATGCTATACACACGTCCCAATGCCCGGTTAATGTGATATTTGTTTTTAGGAATGGGCAGTCCATTTGCCTTGATGGTTACATCGCCGATCTGAGAGCGGTTCAACTGATAATAGACACTATCTTCAATGGTGATGGTTTCGGTGATAGGTGTCATCTCCGTGACAAACATCACTGTATCTTGCACATTGCTGGTGGGTGTTCCAAATGTGATCCGGTAGGTGATCTGATCCCGGACCTGTTCCGGATATAGTATCTCTATTTCAATATCACCGGTTCCGGGACCCACATGGGTCATGCCTTCTTCTGTCAAGCCGGGATCTATGATCCCCGGGGAGGGCGCTGATGGAGTGGCAGAACCGGTATTGACATCAAAGGTGATCAATCCGGTATACGGATCTTTATCAATGATTTTGGTACATTCGCTGGGAGGAATATCTATTGTTCCCGTGGTGTCCCCAATATCATAGGAACATACCGCATAATAATAGGTCACACCGTTGGTAACAGTTGTATCCACAAACTGGTGCCGGAGCCCGGAATCTGTGCCCAGGTTATAATGAATACCGTTAATTCCCACATAACTTTCCCCATGGATTCCATCCTTCAGGTCAAAACGTGCAATGGGTTCCCACAAGGTGGCAATTCCGTTATTATCTGTAATTGTATGGACTTCATTAAAGCCGGGATCGGTGCTTCGATAGATGGCATATCCCTGAAAATCATATCCATAAACGGGATCCCAGGATTTTTCCGCCATGTCATCCCAGTAAAGAGTCACTTTTCCATCTCCGGGGACAACGCTCACATTCGGTTTTTCCGGAGCCTTGGCAAACTGGTAACCGCTGTTATAAATTCTTTGTACCACTTTTGCTGTTTGGAACAGATCATATTCATTTTCACCCAGGATTAGGGCGATTGAAAAGCGCTGTGTATCTCCGGATTTCAAGGGGAAATAACCTGACCCGTAGAGAAAGATGTTATCTGTTCTCTGCTGGATATCTGTAAAAGCATTATCCATACCTACCAGGGTATAGGGACGCATACGCCGCCATATACTGGCATCATTCCGGATCATGTCGGCTCCGTACTGGTAGGCATTGAAGCTGGTCAATCCTATCTGGTCCGCTTCATCCAGATCCGTCCCGTCAAAATTCGGTTCGCCAGGATAAATCGGATTATACGGATCACCCGCAGTGGGGACACCATCTCCCTCACCTTTGTCAGGACCTGGATATTTGGGATCTTCCGGACCGATACCATCAATGCCTACGTCGTGGACATCCGGATCCCAGTCCCCATCATCATCAATCCCGTTAAACATGGATTCATCAACTAAACCATCCCCATCGTTATCAATCCCGTCATAAGAATTTCCAGGAGATTCAAGAAAGGTATATCCAAGCCATCCGGTGATACCACCCCACTCCCCTTTGTCGTCTCCGTCATATCCATACACCATGTTAATGTCCGTATCGAAATAGGCCATATCGTCGGAAAAATCGTTACTTCCGCCGATATGGGGATCACCAAACATCCCAAAAACCACTTTCTCATAATCATTGGGGCTTTTATTGGTGATTTCATACACGAAAAAAATTGCATCATTGGCAACGGGATTGGACCACTGATACGCCCGGACCTCCACTTCCAGGCCCATCCCTCCGATACTGTGATTATCGGGAAATGGTTTAAAGGGAAATTCCAGGTTGTACCGGTCATCCATGAGATAATACATGGCCTGATCGGCAGTGGCAGCATTGGCTTTATAGGTTCCGGGCCATTGGTTATTCCACATGGGTGGCCATGTATCTGGTTTGTGTGAGAGGGGAATACTTTCTGATGCAGGATTGGCATAATTATCCAAAGGCTGCCATCCCCAGGGCTCGTTATCCGGTGATAATTCTTCTGAAGCGCCGGGGGCACCCCCATCCAGCAACCCGTCATTGATTATATAATACGTGGTGTCGTACAGGGGATTGGTTTCATCTATCACATAATTTCCATTGCCGTCATTGACATAGGGCAGAAAATATCCATTAGTATCCACCGGGACCTCCACCCCGACGAGGGGGCCAAATTCATAGCCGTAGCCATGATAGGAATAAATCGGCCATTCCAGGGAGGGCTCCCGTCCCGGTGCACCGATGGAACCAAAATCAAAAACCAGTGTCCGGATTTGATTCCCGGATAGAACAGCAGACCGTGGTATGGGTCGATCCATGACCGCAGCCTGCTTTTTTAAAGCGTTATAAAACCTGTCCACACGGGATTGGGGCCATGTTTTCGGAGACCCCTCCTGAAAGGGATTCGCCGCAAACCCCGTGAGGGCCATCATCAGTGTACTTATGAATATGCGTGTCATCAATTGTTTCATGGATTAATTCCTTTTAAACTGCCAGCTCAGACTTAACAAAATTTGTCTTGGATTTGAATAGTAGGTAGGCGGTGTGATGTATTCCTCCAGGGGATGAACCGCCGGATGATCTTCATGTTCCTGCACCGCGTGCCCGGCATAGGTGGGAATCAGGGAATATCCTGCCCGGCCTGTGTCATCATGCACATAATTTTCATTCAGACGGTCAAAAAGATTGTAAATCTTCAATGCCAGCCGGAAGCGGCTTTTTATTACATAAAAATCATAATATGCCTGCATATCTGTTGTCATTTGAAAGGGTTTGTTGTCCGAATTTTCCTCGGCATTCCGTTGTCCCTGTACCGCCGGTGTATAGGGCTTGCCGGTTGAAAAGCGGTTCAGGAAAGATATTCCGGCATTTTGTACGGGACGAATCGTGATATTGGCATTCACCGAATGGCGGACATCCCAGGCCAGAGGCACCACATACTTTTCCGATTCAATCGGTGGGATCTGCAAATTGTCATAATACGCCGCATCGGGTGATGAGGAATTCCCCTCAGCCAGCTGATAGGTATAATCCAGATTCAGCGTTAAAGCATGTCCGCTTCGCTGTGTAAATGAAAACGTAATCCCGCGGACATTTCCATAATCCTCGGTGACATACTTGGTATAGCGGAATGTATTATCGATAAAATTATATTCTGAAGAAAGCCAGTTAATAATATCCCTGTAAAAAAGGGTCACATCGATGGCCGTCGTCATGGAGAGCTGTTGCTGGAAACCCAGTTCATACATGACCGTTTTCTGTGCACTCAGATCGGGATTCCCGAACTGGGTTACTCCCGATGTCCGCTTCAGATCCGGATTTCTGTAAAGGTAGTAAAAAGACGGCATCTGGAAAAAATGACCATACGAGAAATGAATGAATCCCTGATCTGTAATGGGAAAACTGAGCCCAAGCCTCGGGCTGAACTGCGATTTGGGGGAAGCTTTTACGGTGTCGGATTGGGCAGGATGGGTGGCATCTGAAAAGGTATAATCATTGGCATCAAAATAATCATAGCGCAACCCGATATTCATGATAAAATCCTGCAACTCAATTTTATCCTGGATATAGGCACTGAAATCAAAGGGGTGACGTGTATAATCGTCATGAGCCGACGAACTGACATCAGGAATATAAGGCTCCCACAGGGTCCGGCTGCTCATTTCGATAGCCATATTGTTTTGGTGGTAGGTATGAAAATTGGCTTCAGCCCCGGTCCGGATCAGATGATTCCGGGTAACCTGGCTGGTCAGATCAAATTTAACAGTGGATGTCAATTCATCACTCAGGTAATAGCCTGTGTTTTGACCCCCGTAAATAAAATGATACGCAGGCACATCACTCCGGGCGGTATTGACTACATAATGGGGAACTTCAATAGAATCGCCGATGGTGTACCACACGGGATTGGGGATAAAACTTCCATATTCCTTAATAAAATCCCAATCCACAGAGACAGGCGTCAATTGACCGTCCCCATTTAAATCTTCCGTAAAAGGAGAACCATCACTCTTACGGCCCAGTTCGTCAATTATTCCGTTTCCATTGATATCTTCATTCCATTCAAAGGGAATATCCAGTTTATGGACATAATCTTCCGCATGCTTGTCGGAATGACTGAATTTCAGGGTATAATAGGTCTTATTGGACAAAGAGTGTGTAAAATGAAGGGCATGAAATACATATTGGTTTTCATGTTGATAACGGCCATCTGGATTGTATTTCCAGGCATGGTCATAATTCTGCCAATCACTTTTTTCTGCCGCCACCTGGTACATCAGTTTTGTGTTTTCCGTGGGAGTGATAAACAATTTCACCATGGTATTCACGGAAAAATTATCATTCAGCGCCACCCGTTGGGAATCGCCGGTCATCATAATATCCCACTGGTCACCCACAAGGGAGTAACTGTCGTAGGTATTGTGCTCCCGCACCCCATACAGCCAACCTTTGGAATCCTTGATCGTACCTGTTATAAAGAATCCGCTGTTTTTTAGTAAAGGAATGGGGCCGCTTACATCAAAATCTGTTCGTAAAAAGGTCAAGGGGTCATATTCGTCCACATCGGTAAAGACATGGGTATTTTGAGAAAACATATCACCGGCCTGTAATTTCACATTTCCGGAAAGATCCCGGCTGGCGTCCTTGGTGGTAATATTGACAATACCGCTCATAGCCTTGCCATATTCCGCATTGAAGGTTCCGGAGATCAGGGTCAATTCCGAAATAATATTCGTGGAAATGGACTGCCCGAGATTCGCATTAACAGGAATCCCATCAATCATATACACCACTTCCGAAGAGCGGCCGCCCCGGATATGGAGGGCACCGTCCGACCCCTGGGTTACTCCGGCCTGTGTGGAAAGGATGGCTGAAGAACTTTCAACGGGCATCACTTCCAGGTCTTCCTCAGTCACCGTGGATTTTGAAGAAGTCAGGTCCGAGCGGACCAGAGGTTGTTCAGCCACCACAACGACTTCTTCTCCCTGAAGGACGGTCGGTTCAAGTTGGATATCCACCGTGCGGGTCATATCCGAATTGACCTGAATATTTTGAATTCTCGCGGTTTTAAACCCAATGAATGTGGCCATGATTTCATAGGTCCCCGGAGGAATATTTAATATGGTGTAATAGCCTTCATCATCCGATGCCGCCCCCAGGGATTCATTGACAACCAGAATGTTGACACCCATGAGGGGTTCACCGGTTTCACTGTGGGTCACCCGACCGGCAATTTTTCCGCCGGTGGCACCCTGCAGGAATCCGGTTACACAAAAGAGTGATATGCAGAATGTACTAATCCGCCTTTTCCATCCAGCTAACATAGTTTTCCCTATTATCAAATATAAACAGGCGACCGCACCGGAAATGCTCCCATACGGTCGCCTATGTTCAGTTACGATTATTTAAGATACGTGACTTTGCGGGTCTTGGTGAAATTTCCATACTTCAATGAATAGAAATACACACCACTGGCAACTTCTTTACCCAGAGAATTGGTCCCATTCCAGGTCACGGAATAGCTGCCTTTCTGATAGGTTTTCCCGTCAATCAGGCGGGTTACTTCCTGTCCCAGCTCATTGTAAACAATCAGAGAAATCTCTTTGTTTACAGGAAGGGTAAATTCAATTACTGTTGTGGGATTGAAGGGATTGGGATAAGCTGCAGCCAGTTTGTAATCATTCGGTGTGATCACCGGAAGATCTTTCACTGAAACCACGTCTCCAACCTTAACCACCCGGATAATCCAGTTGTGGGGATTGGCGATAGTTGTTGTATCTGTCTCGGTTTCAATGACGATAGAATCCGGCACACCCTGTTGTGACGCAATCAGTTCTTCTTTGCCATCTCCATCAATGTCTGCAGGCCACATCTTGGCAATAAACATTTCGGGGAAACTGGCATCAATGGTGTCCGTTTTGAAAACGGTAAATTCTGAACCGTCCCAGCGGATCAGGTCACCGGTATTGTAAGAAGATCCTACGTAGATTTCTTTTGTTCCGTCACCATTTGCATCAGCGGCAGCAACACCAAAGAGAGCGCTTACAGGATCCACACCGGCAGTGGTATCATTCAAAAGGGTAAATTCATCCATGGTGAGGGTCGTGGCTTCTCCATCCAGATCTTCCACTTTCCACAAATGTCCGGTGTAGTAATTGGAAATATACACTTCTTCTTTCCCGTCACCATCCAGATCGGCGGCATCAGGATGCATCAGACACACATG
>JASGMP010000054.1 GCA_030156395.1 Fidelibacterota bacterium | reverse complement strand
TGTTCAAAAAAGAAGTCCAGTCACCTATTGAAATCTGCAAAGCTGGGATTGAAGATCGAACGAAGTGAGATCCTTGAACGCTGCGCAGCAGCGTTTGAAAGCCGCGCAGCGGCTCTTGAACCCTTGAACCCTTGAACCCTTGAACCCCTGACCCCTTGAACCCCTGATCCCCTGAACCCCTGAGCCCTTGAGCCCCTGAGCCCCTGAACCCCTGAGCCCCTGAACCCCTGAGCCCATGAGCCCCTGAACCCCTGAACCCCTGAGCCCCTGAACCCATGAGCCCCTGAACCCCTGAGCCCTTGAACCCCTGAACCCCTGAGCCCCTGAACCATTGAGCCCCTGAGCCCCTGAGCCCCTGAACCCCTGAACCCCTGAGCCAACTATCAGGAGCGAAGCGACGCCAACTTCAGACAGACCACGGCCTGTCCCTACTTCCAACTTCTAACTTCTAACTTCCAATAAAGAAATGTTTTCCTCTGATAAAAAAAAGAAAAAAAACAGCACAATATATTAAAGATAATATAATCTTGCATTTGTTCCTCGCCGGGATTATTTTATCCCCGGGGGCTTACACGTATAAGAATCTTCCTATATAGTGAGAATAAAATTTCACGCACTCGTATAATCTGTATCATGTTCCCAATCTGTAGCCTAAAAGTTCACCCTCCCTGATGTCGCATTTTGAACATCCATGCGAAGCGCAGGTAAATGCACTTCATCGATTTCGATATATAACTGAACATTTTCTGAAAATTCCTGATTCATACGGATAACAGGATAGGTCTTCAGAATTCGCATGATATGGGGATGTTCCTCATACGTGCAGGTGATTTGAACCTTTGTTCCTATTTCCCGGGTGATGATCCGGGCTTCCGATAATGTCAGTTCCGCCGACTGTGAATAAGCCCTTACCAATCCGCCCGTTCCTAATTTGGTTCCACCAAAATACCGGGTCACCACAACCAGCAGGTTGGTGACTCCGTATTTATCCAGCATATCAAAAATTGGTTTTCCTGCTGTACCTGATGGTTCACCATCATCACTGTACCGAAAAAGTTCATCTTTACCCGTCCCTACACGCCAGGCATAACAGTTGTGGGTGGCATCGTAATATGTTTTTCGAACTTCTTTTAAAACCGTCTCCGCCTGATTTTCCGATATAACCGGATATGCATGACCCAAAAATTTGCTGCCCTTTTCCGTAAATTTGGTATGGACTTCTTTTGGTATGGTTTTGAATTTCATTTCAACAAGGTGAATTTTGCAGGAAACGTATGGTTGTCAAAGCGTAAGACTGCGATATATACTCCGGAAGCCAGTGTTTCCGGAATGTTTGCGGTGACTGTGTGCAGACCGGCACGGGTATCGTCCGTGGAAAGTGCCAGGCTTCGAATTTCCCGCCCCAGGATATCATATATGACCAGCATTCCCTTTTTAGAATCGTTTTTCAAATGATAACGGAAGGATACAACGCGGGGATCCGCGACAGGATTGGGATAAAGGGAAAGGAGAGAGGATTCTCCTTCCCGGATATCAAGGGTGATCCGGAGAGCTTCGCCGGATGTATATGCCTCTTCCGTTCCCAGGGAAATCAACAGATCCCAGGGGACACCAGTCCCGCTGATGGTGGTAAAATCCCGGGAAAGATCCACCGCTTCGGTAGATGATTCAGAAGCCCAGGCTTTCCCCGAGATTTCTCCCGGACTAAGAATCCTGATTTGAATACTGGGTGTGGTGATATGCTGGATTTTATAGAAACTTGAACTGAAGGGTTGTCCATAGGTAACCACATTAAAAGAATCAATGACGGAATAAGATCTGAAGGTCCCGGCGGGAAACAGGAGGGGTGAATAGGCTTCACCATCGTCAAAGCGGGATAAATCCGGGTGATAATCAGCATACAGATGCTCCATGCCCCATGCCGCCAAATGTTCAGACCAACCCTTTGACCCGCTTTTTTCAGTCAGATAAGCAGTAATGGCAGGCCATACGGATTTTTCTGCAATGGCGTTCCAGATGGCCGGTGAGGCATCTCCGTCGTAACGGTCGTTTAAAAAAAGGAGCCAGGTGACATTGTCGTAAATATAGTCATAGATGGGTTTTCCCCAATCATTCACATAACGTTCAACATACTGGAAATAATCATTAACGTTCGGATAAGCTACCTCTTCAATCCAGGTAGCCGATGTTTCATAAAACCACAGATCCTCATTCAAATTCCAGATGCCGATACCTACCTGAAACACATGAAACAGTTCGTGCACACAGGTGACTTTCAGGGCTTCAAGTCCTTCAGTATAAAATCCGGCTCCGGTAAGTGTGTGGTGGATTTCCGAAAAAGCAGTATAGGCTTTGGGTCGTCCCGGCAGTGTTTTGGAGAGTTCAGCGGTTGTTTGTCCGTATACCCCGTATCCCAGGCGACGGAAGTAAATATCAATTTCCGGATTCCGGATATCATCTACCGGGGGTTGGGGTAATCCCAGGGTATCTTTGAGCAGACGGTAACCCCTTTCCAGAAAAGTACCCGCGGAAAGAATATAATCCGGTACACCCGAGTCGGTGGAATATACCTGTGGCACAGTGTCCTTCCCCGTGTTTGTATAGTGGAGGGCAAACAATCCTTCAGGTGAAATGTACGTTTGATCCAGCCCATCCGGCCGAAGATTCATTCCGCTTTTGGCAGGGGGGATCAAGCGTCCCGGACCGCCGAAGAGGGCTGCAGCCACAAGAAAAGAAATGATGAATGTAGTGTAATACCGCATTACTTCTTTTTAAAAGATACTTTCAGGGGCACACCGGACAGATCATAGAGTTCCCGGAGTTTGGATTCCAGAAATCGCTTGTAGTGATCCTGAATCCAGGAGGGTTCATTACAAAAGAATGCAATGTGCGGGGGACTGGTACGGACCTGGGCGACATATTTGATTTTTCCGTACTTGCTCCGGATAGCCGGTGGAGGATTGCTGGCGATGATACGGCTGAAGACATCATTGAGCTCTGATGTGGGTATACGGATGTGCAAGCGATCCCTTACAGCCAGAGCTTCATCCAACACTTTTAGAAGGCGTTTCCGTTCCAGGGCGGAAACAAAAAAGACGGGGTAGTGTTTTAAGACGGGATATTCGTAATGGAGAGATTTGAGGAACATTCCTGCTGTGTTAGTCTCTTTTTCAATCAAATCCCATTTATTCAGGGCGATAACCAATCCTTTGCCCCGTTCCTCAATTTCACGGATAATCTGCACGTCCTGCCGGGAAAACCCCTTGGAAATATCCACAATCAATATACACACATCACTGTGTTCGATGGTTTTTTTGGAGCGAACCAGACTGTAGTATTCAATGGAATCACTGATACGCGTCCGTTTCCGGAGACCTGCCGTATCCACAATCTGAATCAGTTTCCCATGATATTTAAAGGTACTGTCCACACTATCCCGGGTGGTTCCGGGGATGTCCGTTACAATGTGACGTTCAATCCCCAAAAAGGCATTGGCCATGGTGGATTTTCCTGCATTGGGCATTCCCAGAAGAGCCAATTTAATATCCGGTTCCAGTTCCTGTTGAGGCAGTTCATCTGGAAGCCGTTTTATCACCTCATCCAACACATCACCCGTCGCCCGCCCCAGAAGGGCACTGACCATCAGGGGTTCCCCCAATCCAAGATTGTGGAATTCCCAGATCATGGATTCATGTTTAACGTCGTCAATTTTATTGACTACCGGGAGGATTTTTTTGTCCGAGCGCTTTAAGATTTGTGCGATTTCATGATCAATATGGGTAATGCCTGTAGGTCCATCCAGCAAAAAGAGGATGAGATCTGCTTCTTCGATCGCAATGAGCGCCTGTTTGCGGACGTTATCTTCAATCTGACCTTTGGGATGAATCATGATTCCTCCCGTGTCGATCAGGGCAAAATGTTTTCCGCTCCACTCCACATTCGCGTAAACCCTGTCCCGGGTTACTCCGTCTGTTTTATCTACAATCGCTTTCCGTTCCTGAAGAATCCGGTTGAAAAGCGTTGATTTTCCCACATTCGGCCGTCCCACAATTGCAACGGTTGCTGCCATATATGTCTCCTGTCAATTCGCCGGAAATTATCATTTTTTCAGGGTTTATCCCACTAAAAGCATGAATTCTACCTGTTAATCGCTTTTTAGATGACAAACACGGAATAAAATTTTTACATTCTCGAAATATCTAAGATGATACATGAGGTAAAACGATGAAGTACACAACCAAATTCCGCTATTTTGTACCCTTCATGCTGATCGTGATCCTGACATCTCTGGCTTTTGGACAGGGGATGTCTGTGGAAGCGATTCAAAAAGCGATTGATGAAGCAGGATACAATTGGAAAGCCGGCGAAACGGAAATCTCGAAAATGAGCCCGGAAGCCCGGCGGCAACTCCTGGGTGATACAGGTCCGCGGGAAAAAAATATTGATGATCGAATCATAGATCTGCCCGATGTGGAAAATCTTCCATCCCATTTTGACTGGCGGGATAACAACGGGAACTGGGTGACACCGGTAAAAAACCAGAATCCGGCAGGCAGCTGTTGGTCCTTTTCGGCGGTAGCTCAGTTGGAATCCTGGTACCGGATTACAACCAATGACCCCGATACCCTGATTGACCTGTCGGAACAGTTTCTCATTTCCTGTAACGATGAGGCAACGGCAAACGGAGGTTACTTTACAGGATATGCCCTGGATTTTATCCTGGATGTGGGGGGTGTTCCCTCTGAAAGTTGTTTTCCCTATACAGCCGATGACGCTCCCTGCAGTAATGCCTGTGAGGACTGGCAAAGCGAAGCCCTCACCTTTCCCGGATGGGGCTATGTGACCGGTTCAAAACCCTTGATAGATAACATCAAACAGGCTGTGTACCAGCATCCTTTGAGTGTATCCATGCAGGTGTATTCGGATTTCTATAATTATACCAGCGGCGTGTACAAGCGGGTCTCTGAAAGCAATGAAGGGGGCCATGCTGTTCTGATTGTCGGCTGGGATGATGCTGAACGATGCTGGATTGTGAAAAACAGCTGGGGACCATCCTGGGGGGAAGACGGTTTTTTCAGGATTACCTGGGATGAAATGGATTTTGGATATAATGGTGTTTATGTATACAGCGGAATGACACAAGATCCCCTGGCGATTTCAGACAATGAAATAGAACTGGATATGACAGTGGGGGATGTACTGAGTGATACTATCACATTCACCAATGTCAGCAGTGATGTGGCGGAATTTTATTCTCTCATCTATGGGGGAAAAAATGCGGATCCCTATTTTCACATCAGCTCCTTTGAAGCGTATGACGGCACATCCTGGTGGTGCGGGGATGAAAGCATCGGTGGGTATACAGACGGTGTTCTTCAGTATTTGTACACACCCCTTGTGGATTTAAGCGGGACGACAACACCAAAACTTACTTTTATGGGAAAATGGGATGTGGAAGCTCCAGGGAACGATGATCCGGATTACGACGGTTGGGATGGCCTTAATGTGTGGGTATCCGCCGACAGCGGTGCGACCTGGACAGTCCTGGAGCCTGTTACTCCGGCATATACCTGTGAAAGCCTGTGGAGTTTTGGACATCCGGATCAGGGCTGGAATATGGGTCCCGGCATCGCCGGCTGGGCCGGTTCCAGCAATGGATGGGTCCCTGTGGAATTTGACCTTTCATCCTACAAAGTGTCCGGCGTGATGATCCGCTTTGCCTTTGCGTCGGATCAGGGATATTCGACAGCAGATGATCCCTCACTGACAGGTTTCCTGGTTGATAATATTGAAATCAGCGACGGAAGTACCATCCTCCTGAGCAATATAGGCGAAGAAGCAGAAGGATTTATCTCTAAGGGTTTTTCCGGCACGATGGAAGAGGTGGACTGGATCAGTGCCCAGGGTGTGAACGGCGTGCTATATCCCGGAGAATCACGGGATGTGATCCTCACGGTGGATTCAAGAGAACTTGTAGCAGGTTCCTATGCCGGGCAGATTCAGGTGCTTTTGAATGATTCCCTCAATTTTTATCGATCCGTCAATATGGTGATCAATCTAACGGAACCTCCCCATGATATCTTTGTGGAAGATCTGTCCCTGCCTGGGTCCGCTTTATCCATCCTTTTCCCCATTGAAATAGGTACCGTAGTGAGCAATATTGGTCAGAATGCTGAAACGGATATGAGTGTGGTATGTTATGCCACCAAAGCAGGCGAACCTTTTTACGCCGATACATCCACACTGGCATCCATTGCACCCGGTGAGTCACAAATTGTGAACTTCAAACCCATTACGCCCATGGAAACAGGTGTCCTCGATTTCATCGTCTATCCCCTGGATCTGACAGAGGATTACAACGATTACAATGATACCCTGAAAACCACCGTGGTGGTGGGAAATATGGTGGATGATTTTGAAACCACAAAAACCTTTTGGGATACCACCGGAGGATGGGGAACAACGCGGACTTTCCCTGCCCATGAAGGATACTGGACAGCCCATGTAAACGGCGGGGTTTCACCCTATCTGCCCAATATGAATACAACCCTCACGTTTAAACCGGGTTTTGATCTGAGTCTGGCCGATGTGGTCGCCCTGAAATACTGGGCCTGGTATGTAACGGAAGCCGGACAGGATATTCTTTATGTAGAAGCCAGTACGGATTCTGTAAACTGGACAGTGGAAGATTCCCTCTCGGGAATTGACAACAACTGGAAAGAACGGGCCGTGAACCTGGACGATTATGCCGGCGAAGAGAAGCTCTGGATCCGTTTTCGCTTTGTGTCAAACGACAGCAACCAATTGATCGGAGTGCTTCTGGATAATGTGGGGATCTATTTGGAACATGTTTCTTCTGTGGAAAACCCCCTTGCATCCATTCCCCAAACCTGGGAACTAAACCAGAATTACCCCAATCCCTTCAACCCCGAAACACGTATTCGATACGGCGTGCCTCAGGAAGGTCCTGTTCAACTGAAGATTTATAACATCCGGGGTGAATTTGTAACTTCCCTGGTAAACCGGAATCATCAGGCCGGATGGTATGAGGCCGTTTGGAACGGACAAAATCAGCGGGGTATCCCTGTCAGTTCCGGTGTGTATATTTACACCCTTTCAACTCCTGCAGGCATGTTGAAAAGTCATAAAATGGTCTATATGAAATAAAGGAGGTCTCAGTGCACATCAAAACAAATCAGTTACGAACCGTTCAGCAGGATTTTAAAACCAATACGTTGAATCTGACGCTGATGGTTGCCGGATCGCTCTTCATTGCCCTGAGCGCCCGGGTGGCCGTTCCCGTTCCCTTTTCCATGGTCCCCGTAACCCTCCAGACACTGGCTGTCCTCATCGTTATGGCACTGTTAGGCTCAAAAAGGGGAACCCTGAGTGTTCTCCTGTATCTGTCCGAAGGGTTAGCCGGTCTGCCCGTCTTTGCCTTGGGTGCCGGAGGTTTTTACCATCTGACAGGTCCAACCGGTGGTTACCTGCTGGCTTTTCTTCCTTTGGGTTTTCTCTTTGGACGCTGGCTGGAATGGTCCCTGGAACGCCGTTTCCTGAATGTATGGGTCGCAGGTTTCATGACCCATGCAGCAATTCTGTTTATCGGAACTCTGTGGCTCAGTCGATTTGTCTCCTGGGAACAAGCAATGATGAAAGGTATCGTTCCCTTCATTCCCGGCGCCGTATTCAAATCGGTGATTCTGGCCGGTATCATCAACAGGATGTCCCGTAACAGGGAAAGCTGAAAAATCTTCTGAATAATCTGGAAGCCCGCGTTATTGCGGGCTTTTTTTTACACAATTTTCTTCCCTTTAGTTTTATAAATGTTTAGGTTTTCACTGAAACGTAAGCACAGGTTAACCATGATTTCTACAAGCTCTGACCCTTTTAAAATCGGTATTGTTGAAGATTCGGCAGTCATTAGCATAACATTGAAAAAATTGGTCGAACAATATGGTTACCAGGTTGAGGGACCTTTTGGCAATGCTCAGGAAGCATTGACATCCTTTACCTCCCGGCCACCCGATTTGATTCTCATGGATATCGTGCTCAATGGTCCGATGGATGGGATCGACCTTGCCAGTGAGGTCAATCAGCGGTTGCGTATCCCCATCATTTATATTACCGGACATTCAGACGAAGCAAAACTGAAACGGGCCAAAAGTACAGCTCCATTGGGCTATATCATCAAACCCTTTGATCCGAAACAGCTTCAGATTACCCTCGATATGGCTTTCCGGAAAATTCAAACCGATCAGCAATTGCTCCACTATCAAAAACGCCTGGAAGAGATGGTCAATGAAAAAACCTATGACCTGCAACGTGAAATAGAACGGCGGAAATCAGTGGAAGCCTCTTTGGTTCGTCAAAACGAGGAACTGGTGGCCCTGAATAAAGAACTGAAACTGAAAAACCAGCAAATCATGGCAAAAACTTTGAAACTGTATCAAAAAGATCAGTTGCTGAAAAAACTCACCAAATCCCTCCTGGATAAAAAGGATAAAGAAAAAAAGGTCATTGACCCGGAAATTGTGAAAATGATCCGGGCCCTGCAAAACCATTTCGAAGAACATACTCTCGATGAGTTTGAAGTCCGCTTCAGTGATATTTACCATGGTTTCAATGACCGTCTTCTTAAAAATTTTCCCAATCTGACCCCCAATGAAGTTCGTCTGTGTGAACTTATTAAACTCAATTTTACCACCAAGGATATCTCTAATCTCACCCTCCGTTCCGTGAAAAGTATTGAAATTGCCCGGTACCGCCTCCGGAAAAAACTGGGCATCGGGAAATATGTGGATCTGGCTACATTTCTTGCCAACTTTTAAACTTTAGGATGTCACATGACTCAGACTGAATTGCAAAAAGCAATGCTTATGGATCGGAATTTATTCATCGAGGCCAGTGCAGGGACCGGAAAAACCTACACACTTACCAAACGCTACTGTGCTATCCTGGATGATTTTGCCCGACAGGCACTTGAAAACCCGGGAGCACCCCGCTACGATCCCTCCAATATTCTGGTCATCACCTTTACACGGAAAGCCGCCAATGAAATGACCGTGAAAATTTTCAGGGACTTGAAAAAGCTTCTGGCAGGAAAATCTATTGATGAGGCGCTTCCCGGACTTGGACAATATTTGCGACAGTCCGGACCTGAATATCGTCTCTGGCTGGAGGGTACTTTTTCACGGCACGCCATTTCCACCATCGACAGCTTTTGTATGCAGGTCCTGAAAGATTATGCGTTTACTGCCGGCCTGGATCCCGATTTCAAGGTGGAAGAAGAGGTCCGAAGTGCCCTCTTTTTTGAGAAAGAACTGGATCGCTTCCTCCGGATGAAAGCTTCACGCAACGATCCCGGCCTTTCCAAGGTCTTCGATGAGGTCACTGTAGATCAGGTGAAACAGGTGATTCAATACTTGTATGAACACCGCCTTTTTCTTCAGGATTGGCTGCAAAAGATGGGCCGTAAACCGAAAGAAGATCTGGAAAATGAGATTTGGCGTGACTGGGTTCAGGCCTATACTCCCGATTTTGACGAAGACCATGTCGTCTTTGAGCTTCGCCGGGTTTTAGATGCATTGGAGAGTCCGGTCTATGATGAGTTGGATGCAGCCCGCTGCCTCCTGCGAGATCTTCAAAAAGCCCTCGATGCCATTCCTTCCGGCATAACCGGCATTGAACTTCGAAGAGTGCTGTGTGAATCAGTGTTGCCTCTGCTGATGACAAAGAATAAGGACAAATTTTTATCCCGGTATAAGGGTAACAAATTAAACTGGAAATATCCGAAAGTTCTCAGTCATGTCAAGGAAAGCCTGAAAGATCTGACGGATTCCCTGGGACTGGAAGCTCCCCGGGTGTGTGAAGCACCAAATTCGCTGGATCAAACGGGACTCCAGGTACTCCTCGATATTCATGGTCTCTTTGTGGCTTTTCAGGAACACATGGATCATTTTCAGACCCGCATGGGATACCTGACCTTTGATGACGTAATTCTCAAAACACAATCCCTCCTGAAGCAGCACGAAAGCATCCGGAAAAGCCTGTCCAATCGCTATATCCATATCATGGTGGATGAATTTCAGGATACCAACGATCCCCGCTGGGATATTATCCGGATGATTGCTTCTGATGAAAAGGGTTTTCTCCGGCCGTCCGGACTCTTTATTGTGGGAGACAAAAAACAATCCATTTATGGTTTTCAACAGGCAGATGTGACGGTGATGAAACAAGCCAGGGACGATCTGGCAAAAGCTTCTGTAAAACCGGCCGATATTGTACTCCGGAATAACTACCGGTCTACCGGACGTTTTATCGAAAAAGTAGTGAATACCCTTTTCCCCCGGCTTTTCCCCGATGAAGAATCCCCCTGGCAGGCGGTGTTTACACCGACCCGTTCTGCCGGTACTTTTCCTCCCCAAATCGATGAGATACCTCAATGTCCCGTTCTTGTCCGGACGATGACCCAGGTTCCGTCAGACGATATGGAACGGGCCTGCGCCCTCAATGCCGCCCTAACGGCCCGGGAAATGCTGGCCTGGTGGGATGATGAAAATATGGACGAAAAATTGAAGAAGGCCGGGTGTGACACAGAAGGTCCGGTGCTGGGCATCCTCCTAAGGTCTTTTACACGCGTAGGTGCCTTTGCCGCCATTTTTAAACGTTTCAATATCCCCCTGGAAATCGTCGCCGGAAACAGTTTCTTTCAACGTCAGGAAATTTTTGATTTTTGCTACCTTCTCTCCTTTTTTGCCAATCCCCACGATGATTTGGCACTGACTGCCCTGGGCCGGAGTCCATGGCTTATGCTCACCGATCCGGAGGTGGATGAATTCAGGGATAGAGCCGAATATGAATCAATCTGGTCTTTTATCCAAAGACACCCATCTTTACAACCCGTCAAAAAGGTCCTCCAAAGCTGGCTGGATCGCAGCAGAACCCTCTTTCTGCCGGACCTGTTGGAAGATATCCTGGCGGAACAGGATCGGGAACTGGCATTTTACAGCGATGAAGAAGGAGATCGATGCCTGGCCAACCTGGATTTGGCCATTCATCTCCTGAGGGGACTGATGCTCAATGGGATGTCCCTTCGGGAATCCCTGGCCTGGTTTATCTCCCAGAGAGACCGTCAAAGCAGCCGGGAGGAAGCTGGACCCGGGGGGGATGCCCGTGTGTGCCTTATGACCATTCATAAAGCGAAGGGACTCGAATTTCCTATGGTGATCCTTGGGGATATGAACCGGAAAGGAAGAAACGATAAAACCCATGTGACCCATACTGTCAGGGATGATAAAACAGATGTTGCCATGAATATTTTTGACGAGGAGGATGAAAATCTCCGTTCCGGCGTTGTACGTTCCATTCACAACGGACAAAAAAACCAGGAAGAAGCGGAAGAACTTCGTGTATTTTATGTGGCCGTCACCCGGGCAAAGTTTCAGGTGGCTTTTCTGGCCGAATTTACCGATTCAAACCGTAAACCCTCCCAGCAAACGCCCTGGCAACGTTATATTGTCCAGGGGCTGCTGGCGGAGTTGCCCTCAGATCCTGAAAGTCCTGACTGGATCAATGTCCATGATCCCGAGACAGGCATAAGCCTTTTAAACCGCACCTGGGAGGATGCACGGGCGGATCTTCCAGACCCCAAAATTGATAAAAAAAACTGGGTGGTACCCCCGGCTGACGAAGGGTATGGGAAACCCCTTTTCATCATCACGCCCCATGATATCATGGAACGGATACATGTAGGGAATCCTGGCAGAGAAGCATCAGGTGACGATTCAGAATTGCAACGCCAGTATGGCATTTTTTTTCATAAAGTTATGGAAAAACAGTGGTGGCATGATCTGACTTTCGCAGAAACATGGCTCAAAGATAATATCATCGATTTCCCGGCACTCTCTCCTGCAAAAGCCATGCAGCGACTGAATGACGATGTGTCCGGACTGACATCCAATCCTCTTTTTCAGGAAATTGACAAGACCCGGGCAGAAAATGCCTTTTTTGAATTGCCGGTTTCAGCTGCTTATGAAACAGACAAAGCACGGTTTATGATCCGGGGTGTGGTGGATCTGCTCTATCGGGTGGGGGATTCATGGAGGATTCTGGATTATAAAACGGACCGGGATCTGAACGGACTGTCTCAATACCGGGTGCAGATGCAACTGTATCAGGAAATGTTATTTCAGGCCTTTGGAATTCAGGCAAAGGGATTGATTTGGTTTGTGTCGCAAAATCATGTGGAAACGATTCAGCGTGATCCGGCGGTATTACACCATCTTGCTCCTGATGGAAGCCCTGCCTGGCCGGCACCGGAACAGGGGAAAGCCGATACTGCTCTCATGGAAGACCTGGTGAAATTCCTGGATGGACACCCCACGCTGGTGTTATGTACAACAAAGACGGAAGCTGAAGAAATCCGGAAAAACCTTGTCTGGAGAAAAAAAGCTTCACCGGATATCTCCATCCTTTCCTGGCAGGATCTTCAGCGGATTCAGGATGTCCCCGGTAAAGGACTTGATCCCGGTGTGAGGATGCTTTTATGCCGGCAGGTCCTGAAAAAACAGCAGGAAATATCTCCCATGCCCGGAACCGCCCGGAAACTCTCTGAAGCCTTAAGCCAGGCGGAGCTGTATGAACTGACAGGCGATACC
>JASGMP010000053.1 GCA_030156395.1 Fidelibacterota bacterium | reverse complement strand
AATCAATCCAATCAATCTATTCAATCTCCCAATCCCCTCGCCACTGTCAACTGCCTTGTCCTGTTTTACTCATCACTTGTAACTACCCTGACAAACGCCTTGTAATCATTTTTCAAGGGGACAGATAGAAGGGGTTTTTCCAGGCATTCAGAAAGTCGTTCCGGCATTGGAATTTCCTTCCCTATCACGTTTTCCACAATCGGTTTGAATTTGGCAGGATGAGCTGTTTCGAGAAAGATGCCTGTCACCGGTTTTTTCTCAAGATTCAGGTATTCTTCAAGTCCAAGAAGCCCTACCGCACCGTGAGGATCACAAAGGTATCCGGTTTTTTCCATGGTCTCCCGGATTTTGTATTTTGTCTGTTCATCGGAGTATCCCTTTCCCCAAATATCCCGAGTGATGGCCTGATGGGAATATCCATACAAATCCAGAATCCGCTCAAAATTACTGGGGTTTCCTACATCCATGGCACTGGAAATTGTTTGGACTGAGGGACGTGGATTAAAGCGGGCTGTATTCAGATATTCGGGTACGACATCATTCACATTTGCCGCATCCACAAAGCGGCGAATCGGGAGTCCCATCCGTTTGGCCAAAAGTCCTGCCGTTAAATTGCCGAAATTACCACTGGGGACCGAGACGACACAATGTTTTCTTTCCTTTTCGTCAAGTTGTCCCCAAGCATAGAAATAATAAAAAATCTGGGGAATCAGTCGGGCAATATTGATAGAATTCGCCGAACTAATCACAAAAGACTTACGCAATTTTTCATCAGCCAACGCTTTTTTCACCAGAGACTGGCAATCATCAAACACACCGTGAACTTTCAGAGCAATAACATTTTTACCCAGGGTTGCCATCTGTTTTTCCTGAATCTCGCTGACTTTCCCGGCAGGATACAGAACATAGACCCGAATGCCCGGGACATTATAAAATCCGCTTGCCACGGCGCTTCCCGTGTCACCGGATGTGGCCACAAGGATTTTAAGTTCTTTTGAAAAGTTTTGTATAAAAAGAGCCATGAGTCTGGACATGAACCGGGCACCGAAATCCTTGAATGCCAGGGTTGGCCCATGAAAAAGTTCAAGAGCGTAGATGTGATCTGAAACAGGCACAAGCGGTGCATCAAAGGGAAAAGCATCATTCACAAGGTCTTTCAGCTTTTCATCGCTGATTTCTTCATCTACAAAAACACGTGCAAGCTCAAAGGCTAAATCATGAAAAGAAAGGTCTGGCACACGTTTTAAAAACTCCGGGGTTAAAGTTGGTACGGTTTCGGGCATATAGAGCCCATGGTCCGGTGGCATACCTGTTAACACGGCTTCTTTCAGGCTGACCCGGAGTGATTTGTCTTTTGTACTGTAAAATTTCATACTTTCTGTGATCCTTGTTTTACAATACGTGGCCCCTCGAGATTAATAGTTGACACCCAACTTTGATATATGACATGGGATTTTTCATAGACTGCACTCATTGCCTCCCGAACCTTTTGGGCTGTTTTTTGACCTTTTGAAAAAGCAAAAACAGTCGGTCCAGATCCGGAAATTCCCCACCCCAGGGCTCCGGCATCCTGTGCCGACTGGGTCACAAGGTAATACTGTGGAATAAGGGCCGCCCGGACCGGTTCAGCAATCAAATCCTCCATGGAAGAGGCGATTAAATCATAATCGGATAAACAAAGTCCCGCTGCCAATCCTGCCGTATTGCCCCATTGTCTTACCGCTGTTTCAAGAGGGATGGATTTGGGAATCAATTCCCGGGCTTTTCGGGTTTCAATCTTAACCTGTGGAAATACCAGGGAACAGTATAAATCTTCCGGGACCGGCAGGTGCCGGATATCCAGGGGATGATAGCTTCGAATCAGGACAAATCCCCCCAATAGGGATGGGATGACATTATCACCATGGGCTGAACCGCAGGCGGATTTTTCAGATTGAAGCCCGAATTCCAAAAGGGCTTTGCCATCGGCCGGGTGTCCCAATAAGCGATTTAAACCAAAAAGAACAGCTGCCGCACTGGCGGCACTTGATCCCAGTCCGCTTCCAATAGGCAATCCCTTAAAAAGTTCGATGTCAACTCCGGCATCAGGTGCATAGGCATTCAGAAACGCCTGTGCCGCAATACCCGCCGTGTTTTTTTCAGGATCTATCGGAAGTAATCCCTTGTCTCCATGGATTGACAGAATTTTTACACCCGGCGTATCCCGAAGCGTGAGAAGCACTTCATCGCCCGGATCATGAACGGCAAACCCAAAAACATCAAAACCACAGGAGACATTAGCCACCGTTGCTGGTGCAAAAACACGAATGGTTTGTGTATTTCTTTTCATTCTCTCCCTGCTTTCATGGTGAATCCAGACTCTCCTTTTGCACGAATGGGGAATTGAGAATTGAAAATTGAGAATTGAAAATTGAGAATTGAGAATTGAAAATTGAGAATTGAAAATTGAGAATTGAAAATGGGAGAATTGAAAATGGAGGATGGAGAATTCATCATTCATCATTCAATTCATCATTCATCATTCATCATTCATCATTCAATTCATCATTCATCATTCATCATTCATCATTCATCATTCTCACCAATACGTATACGGATCCGTATCTCCCTCGAGTCCTTCCTGTTTCAGCCAGGCCTTATACTCCTCAAAGTCATCCAGCCAAAAGGCTTCGGGATTCGTTTTATAGATCATCACCTTAGATCGGTTTGCCGGATCAGCATTCCTATGGTATTTCATCACTGTGTGATCCGGCGTAACAGCGAGAATTTCAATTTTGCCGGTCTTGTGGGACATCACCAGCCGTGCCCTGCGTCCAAGTCCTGAAACCCTGTCCTTGGCCTGTTCCAAAATATTCCAGCCCTCAGCTATGGGAACGGCAAAGGTTTTATTCCCCAGTGTTGGTCGACACTGGAAAATATAATACGGGGGGATATCCAGCATATTCAGCTGAAGAAAGAGATCTGCCAACACCTGGGGATTATCATTTACACCACGTATCATAGGCGTTTGATTGACGAGGGCTGCACCGGCCTGCCGCAAAATTTTCAAAGCCTGACGGCTCTGGCGGGTCAATTCCCGGGAATGATTGATATGTAACATGAGATAGATTTTTTTATCCCCGTTGGAATACCGCTGAATCATATCTGTCAGAGAGGGATCCTCCAAAATCCGGTAGGGATTGAACAGTGGAATTTTAGTCCCGATACGAATAATCCGAATATGTGGAATTTCAGCCACTTTGCGGATCAGGTTTTCCAGTTTGGGAGTGGACATAATGAGGGGATCCCCCCCGGTAATGAGGACATTGAGAATTTCCGGATGATTCCGGATATACTCGATACCTTCATCATAGCGCCGGGTAACTTCCTTGTTCTCGTGCATAAAAAGCCGTTTTCTGAAACAGAAGCGGCAAAATGCCCCGCAGGTATCCTGAGAAATAAAAAGTGCCGTATCCCGATACTTGTGTTCCACACCCGGCACCCGGACATATTTTGACTCATCGGAAGCATCCAGGGCTCCCCATTCCACAAACTCATCTTCCGTAGGAATGATAATCCGGCGAATAGGATCCTTCGGATCATCCCAATTGATGAGGCCCAGGTAATATTCATTCGCCCTAAAGGCAAATTTATCCTCAATTTTGGATAAGCGCTCCTTCTCCTGATCTGTTAATCCTTTAACATTTTTAATGTGTGTAATATATTTTACAGATTGCATGTAATCTCCTTTCATCGTGCAGGCAATTTATATGGAAAGGTTTAATAGTATAGTTTAAAAGACTGATCTTTAAGAGTAAAGCAGAAATTTCCCTTTTCTCCTTTTCGGTAAAACTGTCCGTCAGAAAAATTTTCAGAGGAAATTGTTTTAAAATTAACACGGCAATTTTAATTTGTCGAATATTTTTAATAATTCTATGTTTTTATTCGGTAAAATTGACATAATTTTGAATAAAATTCAAAACCGAAGGAAAATTGATGTGTGGTATTGTCTGTTGTTTTGAACTCCGGACTGAAATGGAAATCTTACGACCCCGGATATTGGATATGGCCAAAAAACTACGGCACCGGGGACCGGATTGGTCAGGGGTTTATGGGTCAAATCGTGCTATCATGGCACACGAACGCCTGGCCATTGTCGATCCCCAGTCCGGCGGCCAGCCTTTGTACAGCCCGGATAAGAAACAGATTCTGGCCGTGAACGGTGAAATTTACAACTACCAATCCATCCGGAAACGGTATGAAGGGACATACCCTTTTATGACTCATTCCGATTGTGAAATCATCCTGCCATTATATCGTGAAAAAGGAGCAGATTTTCTTGATGAACTAAACGGAATTTTTGCCTTTGCCCTGTATGATGAAGAAAAAAATCGCTACTTAATTGCCCGGGATCATATTGGTATTATACCCCTCTACACCGGCCGGGATCCACTGGGACAGTTTTATGTGGCTTCTGAATTGAAGGCCCTGGAAGGAATTTGTCACCAAATTGAGATATTTCCGCCAGGTCATTATCTGGACAGTGCCATTGGGGAAATTCGTCCTTGGTATAAACGGGACTGGATAAAATATGATGCCGTAAAGAGCAATTCAACAGACTTAACTCATCTCCGTCAATCCCTTGAAAATGCCGTTCACAGACAACTGATGAGTGATGTCCCATACGGGGTTCTTCTGTCTGGTGGACTCGATTCTTCAATTATTGCTGCCATCGCCCGGAAATATGCCGCAAAACGCGTCGAAACGGGGGACAGCCAGGAGGCATGGTGGCCTCGGCTTCACTCCTTCGCCATTGGCCTGGAAGGATCCCCGGACCTGAAAGCAGCAAAACGAGTAGCAGATTACATTGGGACCGTGCATCATGAAATTCATTTTACCCTTCAGGAAGGACTTGATGCTCTCCGGGATGTCATCTATCATCTGGAAACATACGATGTCACCACAGTCCGGGCATCCACACCCATGTATCTTCTGGCCCGGGTCATAAAATCCATGGGAATCAAAATGGTTCTCTCCGGTGAGGGATCCGATGAAATCTTCGGGGGTTACCTCTATTTTCATAAAGCTCCCAGTGCCCGGGATTTCCATGATGAAACCGTTCGAAAACTGCAAAAACTCCACCTCTATGATTGTCTTCGCGCAAATAAATCCCTTGCAGCCTGGGGAATTGAGGGCAGAGTGCCCTTTTTGGATAAGGAGTTCCTGGATGTGGCCATGAACATCAATCCAATGGATAAAATGATCCGTCCGGACCGGATGGAAAAATGGGTGCTTCGCAGGGCATTCGAGGATTTGTTGCCGGCTGATATGCTATGGAGGCAGAAAGAACAATTTTCCGACGGGGTAGGATATGGCTGGATTGATATCCTGAAAGAAATAAGTTCCCGAAAAGTTTCAAACGAAGCTATGAAAAACGCCCATTTCCGTTTTCCTGTCAATCCCCCCCTCAGCAAAGAAGAATATTTTTATCGGAGCATTTTTTCGGAGCACTTTCCTTCAGAGGCCGCTGCCCGGACAGTCCCGTCTGCTCCATCCATCGCATGCAGCACTGAAACCGCTCTGTCCTGGGATAAAAGCTTCTCACAAATGGCAGACCCATCCGGAAGGGCTGTTAAAGGAGTCCATAAAGGATAAAATATTTGCTTGACCTTCCGTTTTCTTTTCTTCTTCTGATCATTCTTCTCCATAACTTATTTGCGGATTAATCTTGATTTTTTCCGTGAATACTCACCCTTTTTTTAGTAGTTTCCACGTGATCTGAAAACGAATACATGATAAATAACCAATGGATGTTTGGAGAGAGGCCATGAAAAAAATAGCACTTTTAGGAATGATCCTATCTGTTACCATTCTCGCCGGGTGCGGTGGATCCGGAGAGAAGCCGGTATCTTCAGCCGATGCCCTTTACAATGGAAAACCTGTTCCCAGGGATACCGTAACCCCTCCTGAAGATGGAGGATACGGATTTGAAGATATTGCAGAAGATCTGGGATATGAAACCTACGTCTTCGATCCCGAGACAGATTACCCAGCCTTTGGTGATCCCCGGGCCCAAAAAGGGGGAACTCTGACTCATATTTCTTCCCGTTTTCCTGCTACCATGCGGATTGTAGGACAAAATTACAATTATGAAGAAAACATCAGTATCATTGCCCCTTTATGCTACGAAAGTCTGTTGGGACTCCATCCTGTAACTTTGGAATATGTCCCGGCCTTGGCCTCTCACTGGAAAATATCCGATGATAAAATGACCTACTGGTTCAGAATCAATCCCAATGCCCGGTTCAGCGACGGCCGGCCAGTGACTGCCGAAGATGTCATCGCCACTTGGGATCTGCACATGGATGAAACTATTCTCATGCCTTCAAGCCAACTGGTTTATGGCAAATTTGAACGGCCTGAAGCTGAAGGAAAATATATCGTAAAGGTTAAAAGTAAAAACCTGAACTGGCGTAATTTTCTTTATTTCAGCGGAATGAACATTATGCCCGCATATTATCTGCGTCAGGTGGATGGAACTGAATTTCTGAAACGGTACCAGTACACCATGGTGCCCGGATCCGGTCCATACGTTATTTATCCCGAAGATATCATCAATCAGGAATCCTTTACCTTTACCCGCCGGGATAATTACTGGGCGGCCGAAGATCCTATGAATAAATACGTCCATAATTTTGACAGGGTCAAAATCGTCGTGGTCAAAGATAACCGGAGTCTGATGTTCGAGAAATTTAAAAAAGGCGAGTGTGATTTTTATCCTGTCTATAATGCCCGTGAATGGCACGAAGAAACGGATTTTGAAGCAGTCCAAAAAGGCTGGGTTCAGAAACGGAAAGTCTTTTCCAACCGCCCGGCCGGAACATCCGGTTTTGCCTTTAACATGCGGAAATGGCCCTTCAATGACCGGAGAATTCGCTATGCTTTTGCCTACCTGTATAACCGGGAAAAAATGAATGAAGAAATGTATTATAATGAATACGACATGATGAATTCATTGTACACCGGTTCTGTCTATGAAAACCCCAATAACGAAAAAATTACATACAATCCTGAAAAGGCCGTCCAGCTTTTAAAAGAAGCCGGATTTACAAAACGGAACGAAGATGGCTGGCTTGTCAACGATGAAGGGAAGGTCCTTCGTTTTGAAATTGCCATCCAAAAATCTGTGGATTACATGGTGACACCGGTTCAGCAGATGTTGAAAGATTACGGGATAGACATGCAAATCAAATACATGGACGGCAATGCCATTTGGAAAAATCTGATGGACCGAAATTTTACGATATACATGCAGAGCTGGGGCGGACTTGTTTTTCCGAATCCGGAAACAACGCTTCACTCTTCCCTGGCAGACAAAAAGAATAACAACAATATCAGCGGTTTTGCCAATGAACGCGTGGATGAACTTTTGGAAGAATATGATCAATGTTTCGATCAGAAACGCCGGATTGAAATCATCCGGGAGATCGACGGCATTTACTCAGACATTCATCCCGCAGCCTGGGGTATTGCACGGCGGTCTATGAATATCCTGTACTGGAATAAACTGGGGCACCCCGAATTTGTTTTTGACCGTTACAGCGGAGATTATACCAGCATTTTCAGGTACTGGTGGTATGAACCTGAAAAAGATGCCCGACTGAAAGAAGCCATGAAAAACAACACCTCCCTGCCGAAAGGTGAGTTGATTGTCCGTTATTGGGATAAATATAAAAATACGGACATCTGAAAGGGACTCCCGTCATGATTCAGTACTTTATTCGACGTATCCTGCTCATGATTCCCACATTTCTGGGCTCTACCCTTCTTATCTTCGTCATTCTGCAGCTTACACCCGGGGGACCCCTGGAACAAACCATTCAACGCTTGCAGATGGGAAATATGAGCGGTGGAGAAATCTCTGGCGCTACCGGGGATATGATGACCGGGGGCAGCAGTATTCTGCCGGAATCCGCCCTGAAAGAACTCAATCGTTTTTATGGATTTGATAAACCCATCTGGCAACGTTATTTGATCTGGCTTGGGGTGTGGCCCCGGGAAATCCGTCACAGAGATCTGACCTTTGAACCCGGTGAAACAACTCTCAATAAGTATGTGGGTTATGGGACCTATCTGAACCTGGAACGACGCGAAAATGATTTAATGATCACCGATGAATCGGGAGCTGTTCCATCAGACTGGAAAGGCCGTATTGATAAAATCAAAGATGATGGGACGGTTGAGGCTGTCATCTATCAAACAGAATTTTCCGGAATACTCACCGGCAATCTGGGAACCTCCTATACCTATGCCCAGCCTGTGACAGAAGTAATGGCTCCCCGTTTTAAAATATCCATTTTCTACGGTCTGTCCGGACTTATTCTCATGTACCTGATCTGTATCCCCCTGGGAATCAAGAAAGCCCTGAATCATGGAACTCCGTTCGATTTTGTATCCAGTGTGATTGTTTTTGTAGGTTACTCTATTCCGGGATGGGCTCTTGGAGGGGTTCTTCTCGTCCTCTTTGGCGGGGGATCATTCTGGGATATTTTTCCCCTTGGAGGATTCCGCTCACCAATGGAAATCTGGGAAACCCTTTCCTGGTGGCAGAAAATCCTGGATCAGCTCCATCATGCCATTCTGCCGATTATCGCCTGGACTATCGGAAGTTTTGCCACCATGACAACTCTGATGAAAAACAGCCTCCTGGAAAACCTCTCGCAGGATTATATCCGGACAGCCTTTGCCAAAGGACTCAGTGAAAAACGGGTGGTCTGGGTCCATGCCATGAGAAACTCCCTCATCCCTATCGCTGCCCGAATCGGTCAAAATATCGGCGTTATTATATCCGGCTCATATTTTATCGAACGGGTTTTTAATATCGATGGATTTGGGAAAATGGGTTACCAGGCGATTTTGGACCGGGATTACCCCATCACTCTGGGGTTTCTCGTGATTGTTGTTCTGATTCGGCTGATAGGTAATATCCTGTCTGACCTTGCCCTTGCAACTGTTGACCCGAGGATACGATTCAAATGAAATGGCCAAAATTTTTTAAAAAACATATTGACGATAGCGAAGAAATTTCTTTAAGCATCTACCGAAAACGATGGCAAAAGTTTAAAACCATGAAACGGGGATATTACTCGTTTGTGATTCTGATAATTCTTTACATCATCTCTTTTTTTCTGCCGTTTCTGATAAACAACCGGGCTCTGGTGGTTAAATATGAAGACCAACTCTATTTCCCTGTCATTCAGGGATATATTGAGGGCACAACCTTTGGGCAGGATGTCCCCGGTGAGACCAATTACAGACTTTTGAAACAAACCTGGGAGGAATCTGACAGTCCAAACTGGCTCATCTTGCCTCCCTACCCCTACAGTCCTTACGAGGATATAACCGTCGAAGGAAATAAAATGTTTGATCCCCCCAATTCGGAACACTGGCTTGGGACGGACAATACAGGACGGGATGTCTTCGCACGGCTCTGCTACGCATTTAATATCTCCATATCCTTCGCCCTGGTACTGACGGTTCTGAATTATATTATCGGTATTCTAATTGGGGGTTCCATGGGATATTTCGGCGGGAAATTTGATCTTTTCTTCCAGCGGATTATCGAAATCTGGTCCAGCATGCCGATTTTGTACGTCATTATTATCCTTGTATCCATTATGAAACCCTCCTTTCTCCTGTTGATCGGGATTTACACCATCGTCAACTGGATCAGTATGACCTACTTGATGCGGGCAGAATTTTACAGGGAAAAAGCCAAAGATTATGTGGCTGCCGCTTTGTCTATGGGACAAAGTGATTTCAAGGTGATGTTCAAACATATCCTGCCCAATTCCCTGGTACCCGTTATTACGTTTTTCCCCTTTGCCGTTGTCATGGGTATTTTGGCCCTTGTAGGTTTGGATTATCTGGGATTTGGGATGCCACCACCGACACCCAGTTGGGGACAAATGCTGGATGTGGGTCTTTCCAATATTACAAAATGGTGGATGGTTTTTGCCCCGGTAACGGCTCAATTTCTCACCCTTCTCTGCATTGTTTTCATCGGTGAAGGTGTCCGGGAAGCCTTTGATCCCAAAGTCTATTCGAGGTTGCGATGAACAGAAAAAAACTGGTTGAAATAAAAGGACTCAAAACCCGGTTTAAAGTGGGAGACGACTGGGCAACAGCCGTAAATGGGATTGATTTCAATATCTACGAAGGGGAAACACTGGGTATCGTTGGTGAATCAGGTTCCGGAAAATCGGTTTCGGTCCTCTCCCTGATCCAACTTATCCCCAATCCTCCCGGAGAAGTGATCGAAGGGACGATCCGTTTCCGGGATAAGCTGATCTTTGACGGTGCCGAATACCAAAAGGTCTTTGATGTTCCCGAATACCGCTTTTTCAATAAACTTTCCGATAAACACAGAAAATGGGCTGCCGGGGCCTTCTTCATTTTCTGGCTTGTTCTCTATGCACTATTACCCATATCAGGTCTGCTCCCTCTGGTATTTTCTTTTGTTTTGGATATCTGGGCGACAATCCGGATTTTTTACAATTCTCCACGGAAAAAGGCGCTTAGAAAGTACATGGAAAAACTCTATTCCCGGATGAGGGATTATCGTGGACGGAATATTGCCATGATTTTTCAGGAACCCATGACATCCCTGAACCCGGTCTATACCATCGGAATGCAAATAGAAGAGTCCCTGGAGCCCAAATCTCTTAAAGAATTTATCCAAGACCGTGTCATCAATCTGGCGGAATCTCTTCGGGGACATTCCTGGAAATTTCGAGTTTCTGCGATGGGAATAGCTGCTGCCATCCTCCTCTTTTTCAGTCAGCTTGCAGCCGGATGGACCTTTCAGCTTTCCGCTATTGCCGGTTCATTGCTCGGTGGTCTTCTGCTCCCATCCGCCTTTGCCGGTGGAATGATTCTCTGGGATAAAACCATTCCTGAATCCTATAAAAAGAAAAAAACACAGCTTTTCACCAAAGGTGTCCGGCTTCTTGAACTGGTAGGAATCCCCGATCCTGCATCCCGTATGAAAGATTATCCTCACCAATTTTCCGGAGGTATGCGGCAACGGGTCATGATTGCCATGGCATTGGCTAAGGACCCTTCCCTTCTCATCGCCGACGAACCAACAACAGCACTGGATGTCACCATCCAGGCTCAGATTCTGGATCTAATGTTGGAAATAAAAAATAAAAGAAGTGATTCCGCCATTATTCTGATTACCCACGACCTTGCCGTGGTGGCAGAAACCTGTGAACGGGTGATTGTCATGTACGGTGGGATGATCCAGGAAGAAGCACCGGTAGAAGAACTATTTAATCATCCCTTGCATCCCTACACGTTGGGACTCCTGCAATCCATCCCCAATCCTCTGGATACGGAAAAAAAGGAAAAACTCAAAACAATCCGGGGGATGGTCCCCAGTATTTTAAAACTGCCGGAGGGTTGTAAATTTTGTACCCGCTGTGATCAGAAAATTGATATTTGTGATACAGTTGAGCCCGAACTTCGGGAAATTCGTCCCGGCCATTTTGTCCGATGCCACGTGGTTCAACAAAAGATGGAATCAAAAGCATGACACATAACACACATATATCTCCCCTCCTTGATGTTCAACATCTGAAAGTCCATTTTCCCGTCTTTGGGGGTGTTTTATCCCATAAGGTAGCTACCGTTAAAGCTGTCGATGACATCACATTCTCCATTGGAAAACGTGAAATCGTGGGGATGGTGGGCGAATCGGGATGCGGCAAAACAACCGTGGGGCGCGCATTGGTCAATATCCTGAAGCATGTAGCACCGGATGTAGAACTTTCCGGTGATATCATCTATCACCTGAAAGGGGAAAATGTCAATTTTATCAAGAACAGCCCCAAAAAAATCCGCACTTTCCGTTCTGATGTCCAAATGATATTTCAAGATCCTTATGCCTCCCTGAACCCCCGGATGACGGTGGCTCAAATCATCAGTGAACCCTTGCAACTGCACACAAATATGAGCAAGACAGAGCAAAAAGAACGTATTGGATGGCTGCTGGACAAGGTAGGTTTGCAGCCAGAACAGGCACGGCGGTATCCCCATGAATTTTCCGGTGGCCAACGGCAACGGGTTGGCATTGCCCGGGCTTTGGCAACAAATCCTGAACTGATTATCTGCGATGAACCGGTCTCTGCCCTGGATGTTTCCATCCAGGCTCAGGTAATCAACCTGATGAAAGATCTTCAGGATGAATTCAACATGTCTTACCTGTTTATTGCCCATGACCTTTCTGTTGTGGAACACATCTCTGACCGGATTATTGTGATGTATCTGGGCAACATTGTGGAGATGGGCAAAGCCCGGGATGTCTATCATCATCCAAGACATCCCTACAGTAAAGCCCTTTTATCCGCTGTTCCCCTGCCGGATCCATCCCGGAAAAACCGGAAACGGATCGTACTTAAAGGCGATGTTCCCAATCCCCTCAACAAACCCTCCGGCTGCCCCTTCCGTACCCGGTGTCCCCTGGCCCTCCCCTCTTGTGCCCAGACAATACCTCCCCTTGAAGAACATGCGGATGGTCACTTTGTGGCGTGCCCTGTGGTTAAATGAAGAATGAAGAATGAAGAATGATGAATGATGAATTGAATGATGAATGATGAATGAAGAATGATGAATTGAATGATGAATGATGAATATCAAGGGGATATCTGTCGGCACATGAATTGATTATGATAATAGTAATAAGTATTTATTTTTAGATAAG
>JASGMP010000052.1 GCA_030156395.1 Fidelibacterota bacterium | reverse complement strand
CCCGGCAACCCCCAACCCGCAACCCGCAACAGCGAGCGCAGCGAGCCCCCGCAACCCCAATACGCCTTTCCCCCCCAATCCATCACCATCACGCTAAAGGATGAGATCGACATCTCCCGCGGTGACATGCTGGTCCACCCCAATAACCTGCCCCGGATTGGCCGCCGTTTTGAAGCCATGCTCATCTGGATGGATGAAAGTCCCATGGATCCCACCACCCAATTCATCATCAAACACACCACACACAGCACCAAAGCAAGAATTGATGATATCCGCTACCTGGTTGATGTGAACACCTTAAGAAAAATTGAAACTGTGGTTCCGGGTCATGGGTTCCGGGTTAACCCCAGCAACCCCCAACCTGCAACCCGCAACAGCGAGCAACCCGCAACCTTTAAACTTAACAACATCGGCCGCGTGGTCATCACCACCTCCCGCCCCCTTTACTACGACCCTTACGAAAAAAACCGCCAGACCGGAGCATTTATCCTCATCGATCCCATCACCCACAACACCAGTGCCGTGGGGATGATTATCGACCGGATCGCGGCGGATGAACCGGGGACGACCATCCTTCCCAACGGGGAGCGGAAATCGCGGAAAGAAAAACGGGAAGTGAGTCTGGAAGAACGGGTATCCGTGATGGGACAGCGGGGCAAAACGATCTGGATTACGGGACTCCATGGCTCAGGGAAGGTGGAGTTGGCTTACCGTTTGGAACGTGAACTCTTTGACCGGGGAAAGACCGTGGTAGTCTTGGATGGATTGTCGGTCCGGTCCGGACTCTCCCGGGAGTTGGATTTCACCCTGGCGGACCGTGCTGAGCACTTGCGCCGTGTGGCTGAAACCGCCCGGATTCTCAACGACCACAACATCATTGTTATCGCTGCTTTTATTTCCCCTCAGCGCATGATCCGCCGCCAGGTCGCCGAAATCATCGGTAAAGACCGCTTCCTGGAAATTTACACCGAAGCCGATCTGGACACGTGTAAGCGCCATGATCGGAGTAAGCTGTATGAAAAAGCAGAAAAAGGTTTAATCAAAAACCTGCCCGGGATAGACACGAATTATGATGAGCCGGAAAATCCCGTCCTTCGTTTCACCCGCGTCCTGGAAAATCTCAATGAAGCTGTCACTGAAATTATTAAGAGAATTGAATGAATATAGAATTGGATGATTAAAAAGATGGGGAATTGGGTTTTATTCTGGTTTCCATTCTCCTGACTAAATAAGGCAAACTGTGTTAAATGTTCTATCTATTTTCTTTTACCACAAGATGCACTGCTATGGCTATCAGTGCCAGGTTGGTACATGCCCGGGAAAAGCCTTCAGCACTTACACCCCATACAGAAATGTTGAATAATGCAGAAATGACCGCCAAAATGAATCCCAACGCAGATAATCCAATCAAAACCCACATAAATGTCCGCATGACATAACCCTCCTCAATTTTTTTCTGAAACAATATATTGAGTTGCACGGCATAATGAAAGAATTCTCTTAATCATCTATTTCCAAGGTCTGAATTCAATTCCTGGGAATTGATAGAAACTCAAAATGGCATTCTAAAAAAGCACCTATGTATGGTGCTTTTTTATTTCTATTCATTTTATTTCTTATTGTTTATTTAACTTAGGGTTATTTGTACCTGAAAGTCGCACATGTCCGAGTGTCTCCTGCGGAGACCGCCAAGACGTTGAGGAAATGAGGGTATGAGATGGTAAGGAAGAGGGTGAATGGGTAACTTTAAGAAGTTAGGTAGAAATTAGCATCGCTTCGCTCCTGATGGTTGGTTCAGGGGCTCAGGGGTTCAGGGGTTCAGGGATGGTCAACTACAGACTGTCAACTGCCGACTAACGACTGCCGACTGCCGACTGTTGCCTGCAATACCTTTAAACTTCTCTTTCTCCATATCAAAAGTCTCTTTAAATTAAATACTTGCATTCAAAAGAAAGGGCTTATGGAAACAATCAGTAAATGGAGAGAATTCAATCAACGGCTGAAATATGTCCAATCCATTGTTCTCACAACCCACCTGAATCCCGATGGCGATGCTATCGGCTCTGAACTGGCTATGGCTTATCACCTGCGCCAACTGGGAAAATCCGTTTCTATCCTCAATCCGTCTACCATGCCGGAGTCCCTTCGCTTTCTGGATGAAAACCATGAGATTACAACTTTTGTGAAAACGATCCATACCGGTGAGGTGAACCGGGCAGATCTTGTAATTTTTCTTGATGTGGGGGATTTTGACCGGGCAGGCTTTGTGGGGCAGGCAGCCCGGGAGTCAGGTAAAGCTGTGATTTCCATTGATCATCATCCTCAAATATCTCATGATAAGTACCTTATGGCGATTGAAGATACCAAGGCCTCCTCCACCGGTTATATGATCTATGAATACCTGAAAGCTTTTTACCCAAGCCATCTGAATCCTCCCATGGCCATTGCCCTCTACGTAGCCGTCATGACCGATACCGGTAATTTCAAGTTTTCCAATACCCGGGCTGAAGACCATTACATGGCCGGAGATCTGATTGCATACGGTATCGATCCTTACAAGATGTATTGCCGGATTTATGAACAATTTTCGCCTGCCCGCATGAAACTCCTGGGACACGTCCTTCAGGATCTCCATTTTGAGTCTGACGGACGATTGGTCTGGTTTGTGATTTATCAAAAGATGATGGAAAAATACAGTGTTACCTATGATGACCTGGATGGTTTCAGCGATTTCATGCGCAGCATTGCCGGGGTAGAAGTAAGTGTAATGTTCAAGGAAATGGAGGACGGAACCTGCCGGGTGAACCTCCGTTCAAAAGGCAGGGTGGTGATTCATAAAGTGGCCCAGCACTTTGGCGGCGGGGGACACCCCTTTGCCGCCGGGGCAAATCTGAAAAAAAAGGTGGAAGAGGCCATCCCCGCCATCCTGAGCGATGTGAAACGGGCGATTGAGGGAACACCATGAAGGGTAAATCACGCATCACAATCGATGTGGCCAAAGGCTGTGGCTTTTGTGCTGGAGTCCGAAGGGCCGTCCAGATGGCTGAAGACGCTGCACAAAAATACGGTCACGTGACCATGTTGGGTGATATAGTCCACAATGAGGCCGTGATCAGGGATCTGGCCCGACAAGGTATCCAAGTGGTGGATTCTCCCGATAAAATTCCTCAGGATGATCCTGTCCTCCTCCGAGCCCATGGCACCACACCGGCTGTGAAAGATTTACTTTATGGCCGGGGACTCACGATCCTCGATGCCACCTGTCCTCTGGTAAGGGAAATCCATAAAGCCATTCGGGAATTGGAAAAAGAAGGTCGTCGCTGTCTGATTGTCGGTGATCATGGTCATGATGAGGTAATCGGTATTGCGGGACAGGTGAAAGATGCAGTGGTGATCGCCACACGGGAAGAGGCTCGAAATCTTTCAACCATAAAAAAGGCCGGTGTGGTATCTCAAAGCACCCAGACTCAGGCCAATTTGCAGGCCATTGTAGCCGAACTAATTCCCAAGGTTCTGGATTTGCGGGTGGTAAATACCATCTGCGCACCCAGCCGCCAAAACCAGAAAGAAGCCGAACGGGTCGCCCGGGAGAATGAAGCGGTAATTGTTATCGGAAGTAAAACTTCCGCCAATACCAGGCGCCTGGAAGGTATAATCCGTAAGCTGAACCCAAATGTTATTCACATTGCCTCGGCGGATGAACTTGATATTGATGCTTTGAATTCCGTACAATCAATAGGAATTACCGCCGGAGCCAGCACCCCCGATGGGGTGATCCGGGATGTGATAGAAAAAATTCAAACGATATGAGTGGAAAGAAGGACTGACATGGAAAAAAGTTCCTATGAAGTGAAAGTTGGCCTGGCCGAAATGTTGAAAGGTGGCGTCATTATGGACGTGACCAATGTAGACCAGGCAAAAATTGCCGAAGATGCCGGTGCAGCAGCCGTGATGGCCTTGGAACGGATACCTGCCGATATCCGGGCTTACGGCGGCATTGCCCGGATGAGCAATCCGGAAATGATTCTCAAGATTAAAGAGGCTGTTTCCATCCCCGTGATGGCGAAATGCAGGATCGGACATTTTGCTGAGGCTCAGATTCTGGAAGAACTGGGGATTGATTTTATCGATGAATCGGAAGTGTTGACGCCTGCCGATGAAGAAAACCATATCTGGAAACACGATTTTAAAGCGCCCTTCGTCTGTGGTTGCCGGGATCTGGGGGAAGCTCTCCGGCGGATTGGAGAAGGGGCCGCGATGATGCGGACCAAGGGCGAAGCGGGCACCGGTGATATTGTAGAGGCTGTCCGGCACATGCGGGAAGTCAACCGGGGTATCCGGCGACTCCAGACAATGGATAAAGAAGAATTGATGGCGGAAGCTAAACGCCTGGGTGCGCCTTTTTCCATAGTGGAAATCGTGGCTCAGGAAGGTCGCCTGCCCGTCCCCAATTTTGCTGCCGGCGGTATTGCGACCCCCGCCGATGCCTCCCTCATGATGCAGCTGGGCGCCGAGGCGGTCTTCGTAGGGTCCGGAATCTTTAAATCTGACGATCCTTCTGCACGGGCTGAAGCCATTGTGAAAGCTGTGACCTATTACACCGATCCGGCTGTGCTTTTAGAGGTTTCGAAAGGACTCAAAGACGCTATGTTCGGCAAGCCCGCTAAGGGGTTGCCCGACGATGAACAGCTGGCTAAACGGGGGTGGTAAGTGCTTCAAATCGGTGTGCTGGCTATTCAGGGTGCCTTTTATAAACATGCGGAGACCCTAAAATCCCTCCAAACCCAACCGGTGATTGTTAAATATGCCGCGGACCTGGCACATCTGGACGGACTTATCATCCCTGGCGGGGAATCTACTGTCATTACGCGTCAATTGGGATACCGCCTGGCCTGGGAGGATCTCTATGCGTTTGCCCAACATAAAGCGGTCTTTGGAACCTGTGCCGGACTTATTATGCTGGGAAAGGGTTGCACGGATCCCCGGGTGCGGCAGTTGGGACTCCTGGATGCAACGATTGAACGGAATGCTTACGGCTCTCAGATTGAATCCTTTACGGAAGATATAACTCTATCCTTTGATGAGCACCCCTTTCATGCCGTTTTTATCCGGGCTCCGAAGATTCTCAAGGTAGGAAAGGAAGCAGAAATTGTCGCCACCTTTCGGGGTGAAGCGGTGATGGTGAGGCAAAAGTATCTCTTGGGTGCCGCCTTCCATCCCGAACTCACCCATGATATCCGGATCCATGATTATTTTATCCGGCACTGTGTAACCCAATCCGGGAAGTGATATGGAATACCAATACCTGAACGGGGTCAATACCCCGGCCGATCTGAAAAAGCTCAATGTGAATGAACTTAAAATCCTGGCTGATGAGGTCCGGGATTTTATCATTGAAACGGTGAAAAAAACCGGTGGCCATCTGGCCCCCTCTTTGGGTGCCGTGGAACTGACCATTGCACTCCTCTATGTATTTGACCTGCCCGAGGATAAAATCATCTGGGATGTGGGCCACCAGGCCTATGCCTATAAAGTCCTGACCGGTCGCCGGGATAAATTCCACACTCTCCGCCAGTACGGCGGCATCAGCGGATTTTTGAAACGTTCAGAAAGTGAATACGATGTGTATGGCGCCGGACACGCATCCACATCTATTTCTGCTGCCCTGGGCTTTTCCGTGGCCAATGAGCTCCTGGAAAAACCCGGGAGAATTCTGGCGGTGATCGGGGATGGAGCTCTTACGGGGGGACTGGCGTACGAGGGACTGAATAATCTGGGGAATATAAAAAAACAGATGATCACCATCCTCAACGACAATGCCATGTCCATTTCCCCCAATGTGGGCGCTATGTCCAAATATCTGAACAAAATTGTCACCGATCCAATCTATAACCGTATCCGGGATAAGATCTGGAATCTGACCAGCAAGCTCTCAATGGGAAAATTTATGATTCGGGGCGGACTCAAAAAGCTAGAGGAAAGCCTGAAAAATCTCTTAGTCCCCGGCATTCTTTTCGATGAAATGGGGGTCCGTTATATAGGTCCTGTGGATGGCCACGATATCCCAGCACTGGTGACGACTTTCCGCCGTTTGAAGAATATCAAAACCCCTATTCTGGTCCATGTGATTACCAAAAAGGGGAAGGGACTTACAGAAGCGGAAGACGATCCCACCGCCTTTCACGGCATTCAGGGGGGCAAGGTGGGCCACAAACCCAAGAATCTGTCCTATACACACGTATTCGGCCGGACTGCCGTTGAACTGGCAGAAAAAGAGCCCAAAGTGGTGGCCATAACTGCTGCTATGCGGGAAGGGACGGGGCTTGTTGAATTTGACGAGAAATTTCACGACCGCTTTTTTGATGTCGGAATAGCGGAAGGTCATGCCGTCATCTTTGCCGCCGGACTGGCTGCCAACGGACTCCGACCTCTTGTAGCGATCTATTCCACCTTTATGCAGCGGGCCCTCGATCCCCTGATGCATGATGTGTCCCTTCAGAAGCTTCCTGTGATTTTCTGCCTGGACCGGGCAGGACTGGTAGGTGCTGACGGGCCTACACACCACGGGGTTTTTGATCTCTCCTATATTTCTATGCTGCCCAATGTGATTGTCGCCGCACCGAAAGATGGGAACGAACTCCGGGATCTCATGCATTCCGCCCTGACGGTGACGGATACACCCTATGTGATTCGCTATCCACGGGATGAAGCAGTCCGCTTTGATCCGAACCGTGAACCTGAAATGATCGAACCCGGCACCTGGGAAATCCTCCAGAAAGGTAAAAAACTGGCCCTTATTGCCACGGGATCCATGGTGTATGAGTCCGAACTGGCCCTCCGCATGCTGGCCGGAGTGATTCCCGACGTGACCTTTGTCAACGCTCGTTTCATCAAGCCTATGGATACAACCCTTCTGAACCAACTGGCAGAATCCCATAAGATTCTTTTAACGGTGGAGGAAAATGTCTCTGCTGGTGGATTGGGTCAGCAGATCCGGGCTTTGTGTAACCACAGTGCAAAAACCCGGGTGGTGAATATGTCACTCCCCGATACCTATATTCCCCATGGCAAGCGAATTGAATTGCTGAAAGAAGCAGGACTCTCTGCACCCCAAATTGCCGATACCCTGAAAGAATTACTAAAATAAGGACCGGGCATGATTCATTTTAAAACATCTTCCTCAGCTTTTTATGCCGATTTACACCTTCATTCCACGGCCTCGGACGGACAACTATCACCAGCCGCAGTAGCTCAAAAACTTACTCGAAAAGGGGTCATGGCGGCTTCCCTAACCGATCACGATACGGTCAATGGCTTTGTCCCATTTCAAAAAAAGTTCCGGGGAATTGCTATCCCAGGCGTGGAACTCTCAGTTCTCCATGAGGGGATTGATTTTCACCTTCTGGGATATGGGTTCGATCCGGAAGATGCTTCCCTGAATGAAAAACTGGGCTATTACCGAAAGGTCCGTCACGAACGTATGGCCAAAATGGTGGCTAAATTGCAGCATTTAGGACTCCCCATCCGCCAGGGTGAAGTAGAAGCGGGTCTGGGAGCTGGTACATCCGCCGGCCGGCCCCATATTGCCCGGATCATGGTGGAACGGGGCTGGGTGAAATCCGTCAACGAGGCTTTTGATACCTATCTGAATTATGATAAGCCCGCCTATGTCCCTAAGGCGAAAATGAGTTTTGACGAAGGACTGGATTTGATCCATGTCGCTAAAGGTATCGCCGTCCTGGCACACCCCGGCAAAAGCAGTCCAAACGGATTAACTCCACTCCTCAACCATCCCCGGCTGGACGGCATCGAGGTGTGGCACCCCGACCATAACGAGGAAATGTCCCAACAGCTGCTGGAAATTGCTACAAATAACGGCCAAATTCCCACCGGAGGATCCGATTTTCACGGCTCCCGTCCGGGGGTTCAAGACTCCCTTGGAGAATTCGGCCTGGATATTCGACGCTGGATGGACTTTAAAGAAATTTTAAAAGAACGTAAAACCTTTATCGCAGCTTATGTGTAAACCTATGCAGATTGATTCCCTTACCCTGGGCATTTTTCAGTCCAATACATATTTCCTGACCGAAGCCGGTGAAACACTCATCATCGATCCGGGCGACCGGGGACAAAAAATTTTGGATTTTATCCGGGAAAAAGAACTGAATCCTGTGGGCATTGTGTGCACCCATGCTCACCTGGACCACATTATTTCAGCGCCGCTGATCATGAAAGAATATGCCATTCCCTGTTTTCTCCATGAAAAAGAACAGGAGGTGCTGAAGTACCTGAGAACCATGTGTGAAAAGTTTCACATGCCTTATCACGGAGAACCCGAGCCTGTCACCTGGTTGGATGGGAGAAAGCTTCTAAAGGCGGGACACTTTAACCTAAGCTACCGGCACACTCCTGGACACACCCCTGGAGGAATCATTCTTGTGACAGATTTCGGTGTTTTTACCGGCGATACCATTTTTTACCACTCCGTGGGGCGGACCGACTTTCCCGGAGGAGATCATGAAGCCCTTATGGCATCTATCCGGGATCAGATTTTCACCCTTCCTGGAAAGACTATCCTCTATCCGGGACACGGACCGGCAACCAGCGTAAACCATGAAAAACAACATAACCCTTTTACCGCCGGACTCTGAAAAAAAGCGGTTTTCTCCTCCGGGGTTTCTTATCTTTGATTATGACAGAATGGTCAGTCCTGGCACATAAAGTGCACCGGTATATCACGGAAGAAAAACTCCTCACACGGGGAGAGCGGCTTTTGGTAGCTTTCTCCGGAGGGCGGGACAGTGTGGCGCTGTTGTACCTTCTTTACGAATTGGCTCCGGCATGGGAGTGGCATCTGGTGGCGGGACATGTTAATCACGGACTGCGTCCCGGTGCAGATTCCCGGGAATCCGCCCTCTGCCGTCATATTGCTCACGATCTGGAGATCCCCCTAAGAGAAGACAAACTCACAATCCCTACATCCGGCAACCTGGAGCAGACCGCCCGGGAGATGCGCTACGACCTTCTTGAGATCTGGGCAAAAGAAGAGAATTGCACTGCCGTGGTTACTGGCCATCACATGGATGATCAGGCCGAGACTATTCTCTACCGTCTGCTGAAAGGATCAGGCCTTCACGGACTTCAGGGGATTCACCCCGCTCGGGGAATTATCCGCCGCCCCCTCTTACGTGTCTCCCGCCAGGAAATCGATGTCTATTGCCTGACACACGGACTCCTCTATGCTGAGGATCAATCCAACAAGGATGAATCTTTTACCCGCAACCGTATCCGCTATACCATCCTCCCCTATCTGAAAAAAACAGGTTTTCCGGCTGTCTCCGACCACCTCGTCAAACTGGCCGATTCAGCATCTTTGGCCTACCGGGTGTTGAAAACCTACCTTCGTGAGGATCTGGACCGCCTTTTTTCTCCCTATCCGGGGGGATGGTACCTCAATCTGGATCAGTGGCGTACCCTGGAATTGAACCGTCAACGGGCTTTATTAAAAGAGTTTTTTTCTCAGGAGGATGATATCGCCCACGTGAACCGCGAAACCCTGGATCAACTGGCCGGATTTTTGCAGGAGGCAGATAAAGGACGGGTTTTTCAGATAGATAATCAACTCCGGATGGTTGTGGAATCTGATCATGCCCTCTTAACCAGTGGAGTGGATACCGGAAAAAAGACCTTATGGAAACCTAAAACCAAGGTTGCATGGACCTCCTGGATCACACTGGACTGGGAAAAAACGCCTGTTCCCGAATCATGGGAAACAAATCCTGCCGAATCCTATTTTGGAGATGATTTAACTCATATAAAAGTGTATATTCGAAAATGGAAAGCGGGAGACCGCCTGGAACCCATGGGGAAAGGGAAACATCTTGTGAGTGATTTGCTCAAGGATGCCCGAATTCCTGCCCTTATACGGCCCCACTATCCTGTGGTGACGGATGGCGAAAACATTCTCTGGGTCCCGGGCGTTCGACGGAGTGTTCATTATCCCGTGCCTTCCGGAGCAGCATCCTGCATAAAACTTACCTGCACCCTGCAAAAGGAGATCTATGAGCTCATCGAAAAAAAGTCTGATCATTGATCACGAAGGGCCTTTTAAAGGACAAAAACTCGATCGTCTTTTCAGCGAGAAGGAGATTCAGGCTCGGGTGAAAGAACTGGCAGACCAGATTTCCCATGACCTGAAAAATGCAAAGAAACCCCCTATCCTTGTGGGAGTCCTGAATGGCAGCCTCTTTTTTATGGCCGATCTTATGCGGGCCATGTCTATCGAAACAGAGATGGATTTTATCAAAATCGCTTCTTACCACCACACCTCATCCACGGGGACTGTCCGATTGGTGAAAGACATCAGCGCCCAGATTACAGACCGGGATGTGTTGATTGTGGAAGATATCGTGGATACGGGGCTCTCTATCAATTTTCTCCGGAACCGCATGCTCTCCAACGCCCCACATTCACTCCAGGTGGTGACTTTTCTCTATAAAAAAGAGGTCAGCCAGTTAAAAAAGGAACCGGAATACATTGGATTCGTTATACCCAATCGTTACGTTGTAGGGTACGGACTGGATCTGGACCAGAAATACCGGACCCTTCGTGATATTTATGCCTTTGTCGACAACAAACAGGAATGATAATGAAAAACACACCCGTTAATGATCAAAAGAAAAAACAAAGCACCAACCGCCAACCGGGGGGGACCCGCAGAACGGTCCCACCTGGAAAACGGCCGTCTCCGGGAAACCGTCCACCCCACGGTGGTAGCGGTCCGGGACAAAAACCCGGTGGTGAACCGGGTTTCGACTGGAAAAAAGCCCCCAAGACACCCCTTATCTGGATATTTATTATTGTCGCCGTGATTTTTCTAGCCAATATTTTTGCAAGTAATACCATTGGTGAACGGGAAATTACATATACCCAGTTTAACGAATACCTGGAAGCCGGACAGGTTCGGGAAGGAGAAATCATCGGTAATGAATTCCACGGTGTGCTCAAATCTCCCCAAACTATCACGGTGAACGGTACCCAGTTCGAATTTACCCGTTTTACCCTCATCATCCCCTTCGTGGATAGCCCTATGCTGGAAAAATGGGATGAATACGGGGTGAATTACACCTTTAAAGAGCAAACGGCCGACTGGACCGAAATCCTTATCGGTATTATTCCCTGGATTCTCATTATCGGTCTTTGGATTTTCTGGATGCGGCGCCTTCAGGGAAACGGAAGCGGACAGAAAAGCATTTTCAGCTTCGGAAAAAGTCCTGCCAAGATGTTTAACCCGGAAAAAACCCAGGTGACTTTCAATGATGTGGCCGGTTGTGAAGAAGCCAAGTATGAATTGCAGGAGATTATTGAATTTTTGAAAGACCCCGATCGTTTTCAGCGTTTAGGTGGAAAAATTCCCCGCGGTGCCCTGCTGCTGGGGCCTCCCGGAACCGGCAAGACTCTCTTGGCTAAAGCCGCTGCCGGCGAAGCAAAAGTCCCCTTTTATTCCATCTCCGGAGCCGATTTTGTAGAGATGTTTGTCGGTGTCGGCGCCAGCCGGGTCCGCGGACTCTTTGAACAGGCTGTGAAAACGTCTCCATGCATTGTGTTTATTGATGAAATCGACGCCGTGGGCCGCCAACGGGGGGCAGGACTCGGTGGCGGACACGATGAACGGGAACAAACCCTTAATCAACTACTGGTCCAGATGGATGGCTTTGATTCCGATTCCAGCGTTATCGTCCTGGCGGCTACCAACCGTCCCGATATCCTGGATAAAGCCCTTCTCCGTCCCGGACGTTTCGACCGCCAGATAGTGGTGGATATTCCCGATGTGAACGGACGGGAGGGAATCCTCAAGGTGCATACCAAACATATTCCCCTGGCAAAAGATGTGGACCTGAAAATTCTGGCTAAAAGCACCCCCGGCATGGTAGGAGCTGATTTGGCCAATATGGTGAATGAAGCCGCCCTCCTGGCTGCCAGGAAGGACAAAAAAGCTGTGGAAATGCGGGATTTTGAGGACGCAAAAGATAAGGTCCTCATGGGTACCGAACGACGATCCATGATTATCAGCGATAAAGATAAGAAGATTACGGCTTATCACGAGACGGGACATGCTCTGGTGGCTCTTTTCCTGCCTGAAGCCGATCCGGTCCACAAAGTCTCTATTATTCCCCGTGGACGGGCACTGGGGGTTACCCACATTATGCCCGTGGATGATAAGCACAACTACTCCCGGAACTATATTCTTTCCCAGCTGCAGGTGCTGTTGGGCGGCCGCTCTGCTGAGGAGATCGTCTTTGAGGATATTACCACCGGAGCCGGTAATGATTTGGAACGGGCGACAAACCTCGCCCGAAAAATGGTCTGTGAATGGGGAATGAGCTCTAAACTGGGCCCCCTCACCTTCGGAAAACAGAACGAGGAAATCTTCCTGGGACGTGAATTTGGCCGCACCGCCGATTACAGCGAAAAAACCGCACAGGAAATCGACGACGAAATCTCTGAAATTGTCACCTTCGCCCACGACAGCGCCAAAAAAATCCTTACCGACCATCTGGACCTTCTTCACAAAGTGGCCGATGCCCTCCTCAGCCGTGAAATGCTCGATAACCAGGAACTCTTGGAAATTGTTCGTGAATCCGGGATCGACATCGATCCTTTGGTGAAAGGACTTCCTTCGACGCCTGATGCAGAGAGGAGCAAGGAACAAGGGGAGAGTAACGAGGAACGAGAAACGAGGAGCAAAGAACAAGGGGAGAGTAACGAGGAACGAGAAACGAGGAGCAAAGAACAAGGGGA
>JASGMP010000051.1 GCA_030156395.1 Fidelibacterota bacterium | reverse complement strand
TCCTGACCGTTTTCGATTTTAGTTAGCTTAAAAATCTGCCCGATGTAGTCTGCGTATTGTTGCCTGAATTGCTTGAATTTTTCAGAAGCACGCAAATAGTAATCCCGATCGGGCAGTCCTAAGCCAGATTGGCTGATGTAGAGCAAGTGACGTTTGGCATTTTTTTGATCGGGCCGGACGTAAAACGAAAAAGGCAACTGTACCCCGATTTTACGCAGATGAGCCATTAAACGAATGAGTTCTTTTTTAGAATGAACAGATTGAATTTTAGCCAACTCAGGCTCCAAAGGTTTAAGCGCTAATTGTTCCACTTTAGCACTGTCCATATAGCTTAGGTAAAAATCAGCGACTTTTTGTTCATCACTTCCTTCGGTATGATCTTTTTGGGTGACGAAGGAAGGATATTCAAAGTGGGAAAACTGAGGGATCTCCCTCTTTTTTCACCCGAAATAACACGTCCTTTCATGTGAAAGGGCTTATTCATGTATTTTTTGGCCGACTCCATGTTTCCGGTGGCAATAAGGCGTCGGATGTTGGTTGAATTTATAATAAAATCACCATCACGTACACGGGAAATTATTTCCACATCAAAACCATATTTCTGCTCTCCAAGTGCTTTCAACAGCTGTGCCGTGCATTTCCGGTCTTTTCCAAATGTGTGACTTTCTCCAATGACAAAGCCTTTGACCAAAATCCGTCTCATGATATAGCGTTCCAGAAAAACTTCTCCCTCTAGATTTGCCATATATTGATTGAACGGCTGAACTATAATATAATCAAGTCCGGTAGCTGAAAGATTTTGAATCCGTTCTTCCAGGCTGTTAATAAAGCAAATTGGTTCGAGGGTGACATTTTGAATAATTTCCCTGGGGTGGGGTGCAAAGGTGATAAGGATGCTTTTTACCTGATCTTCACGAGCTTTTTCTACAAGCCGGGAAATGACTTTCTGGTGTCCCAAATGAAACCCGTCAAAAGTTCCAATGGTCACATACGCTTCCGGATTTCCAGGTAAATTATCTAAGCTGCTAATAATTTCCACTGTTCGATAAAATCCTCAATTGTTAGACTCTCTTCCAGGGTTATATCACCTATTCTCAGCCGTATCAGTTCTTCCGCAAGGGCTGCAGTTCCAAGGGCTTTACCCAGATCATGTGCCAGAACACGGATGTAGGTTCCACTGGAACAAGACACACGGATTCGGAATGTATCCTCCGTAAAATCCAGAAGCTCTATTGCATATATTTCGATATTCAGAGGTCTTCTTTTTACAACCTCTCCTTTCCAAGCTCTCTTGTACAAGGGTGTTCCATCCACTTTTTTTGCAGAATACATGGGGGGAATCTGCTGTTGTGGACCTTTGAATGTTTGGAAAGTCTGTAGCAAATTACTCCTGCTTAAAGGGACATTTTTCTGAACCTGATGAATTGTCCCGGTGATATCCATGGTATCCGATTCCATCCCTGTCCGAATCAATACTTCATAACTTTTATCTGCCTTTAAAAAAGTATTCAATTTTTTTGTATGTGCCCCAAAACCCACCATTAGAAGTCCTGACGCAAAGGGATCCAGAGTCCCTCCATGTCCGACTTTTTTAAAGCCCGTCACATTTCTCAATTTTTTTACCACATCAAAGGATGTCCATCCGGCAGGTTTGTGGATTGGCACAGTCATACCTTTGATATTATTCTCCCAGATCTCGCAGTATTTTATTAATTCTGTCGGCATATTCCATGGAGTCATCTTTAAATATTCTTATTTCCGGTACCAATCTGAGGCGTATATTCCGGGCTATAAACATGCGGATTTGCTTGATATTTCCCTGGATTTTCTCAATAACGCCTTCACCCTCAGTGATTTCTTCGGGATAGATGCTGATATAAATATCGGCATATTGTAAATCCGGAGACATTTCAACCCGGGAGACAGATATCAGGGAGTCCTCCGTTATTGTCTTTCCCTCACGGATAAAATATTCACCCAGTTTATGCTTTATTTCAGAAGCAATTTGCCTTTGTCGTTTATTTTGTTGCATCTTCCAGCGTTCTTCTCACAGACTTCTCTTTGTAACATTCAATGATATCTCCTTCATGAAAGGCATCAAATCCATCGATGGTAATTCCACATTCGTAACCTTCCTGGACCTCTTTTACATCATCCTTAAAACGTTTTAATGAAGAGAGATATCCCTGATAAATTTCTTCTTTATTTCTCAGTATTCGGATTTGGGCATTCCGGATCATTTTACCTGATGTAACAATAGAACCGGCCACTATTCCAATCCGGGATATTTTAATAATTTGTCGGACTTCCGCTTCACCTATCACTTCCCGGATTTTTTCCGGTTCAAGCAAGCCTTCAAGGGCTGCTTTCACATCATCGACTGCATCATAAATAATCGTGTAATTCCGGATTTCCACTTTCAATTCTTTGGCTGCTTCAAGGGCTTTTGCCGTGGCATTGACATGAAAACCAATAATCACAGCTCGGGATGCGGAGGCCAGATTGATATCCGTCTCATTAATCATTCCAATACCTTTGTGGATAACATTCACCGCCACTTCTTTTGTGGAAAGTTTCATGAAAGCATCGGCCAGAGCTTCAATGGATCCATCCACATCCCCTTTGATAATCAGAGCCAGTTCCTTGGTCCGTCCATCTTTAATTTGCCGGCCGATTTCATCCAGTGTCTGCAGTGAATATGACCGAAATTCCTGTTCCCGGTGGATTCGCTGACGTTCGGTAGCAATTCGTTTGACCTCCCGTTCGTCATCCATACAGATAAAATGGTCACCGGCCTGAGGAACATCATCAAATCCCTGTATCTGGACAGGATCTGCCGGATAAGCCTCTTTGATCCGTTCTCCCTGATCATTGATCATCGCCCGGACCTTTCCGGCAAAGCGTCCGCAAATGAAAGGATCTCCAATTTTCAAGGTTCCCCGTTGAATCAGAACGGTGGCAATAGGTCCAAGCCCTTTATCCAGCCGGGATTCAATCACCACCCCTCGTGCAAGTCCCTTCTTTGTGGATTTTAACTCCAGCACTTCAGCTTCCAGGAGAATGGATTCCAATAATTTATCGATATTAATATTTTGTTTAGCCGAGACTTTTACACACTGGACTTTTCCACCCCACTCTTCCACGAGGACGTTGTTTTCAGACAATTCACGAATGACCCGCTCGGGATCAGATTCCGGTTTATCAATTTTATTGATGGCCACAATGATAGGCACTCCAGCCGCATGGGCGTGACTGATGGCTTCTTTTGTTTGAGGCATCACCCCATCATCTGCCGCTACAACAATCACAACAATATCCGTCACCTGGGCACCCCGGGCACGCATGGCTGTAAAAGCCTCATGTCCCGGCGTATCCAGAAAAGTGATCCGTTTCCCGTTGCTCACTTCCACACTATAGGCACCAATATGCTGTGTAATACCACCGGATTCCCCATCAACAACCCTTGAATTCCGAATGGTATCCAAAATAGACGTTTTCCCGTGATCCACATGTCCCATCACAGTCACAACGGGAGCTCTTTCTGTTAAATCCTCTTCATCAATCGCTTCTTCCGTCTCATTCAGAATCTCTTCTGTATACTCCTCGAGTTTTTTCACTTCCATATCATATTCGGCACATAGAAGTTCAATGGTGTCCCAGTCCAGCCGTTGATTGATTGTCAACATTAATCCCAGTCCCATCCCTTTAGCAATGATGTCCGTACTGGGAACATCCAGCTGTTTGGCCAGTTCCTGGACACTGATAAACTCTGTGACTTCAATGATGCCAGAATCTTCCTGTACAGGAGTTTCTGAAGCACTCTGGGTATGTTTATATTTTCGGCGGGTTTTCCGTTCATCCATCGCCGCCAGGGTAGATTTAATGGATTTGTTCACCTCATTTTGATCTACTTTACGGCCTTTTTTCTTACTTCGACTACTCTTGGGTGCAGAACCAGCCAGGGCTATGGTTTTCTGTTTTTTAAACTGGTCCAGACGCGATTCAATTTCCGATACCTGGTAACGTTTAGTGGCTGATTTATGCCGGCGTTTCAAATCCTCCAGCTTCTTTTCATATTCATCCTCATCAGAGGTTACGCCACCTCGTTTTTTATGCTTTTTCTTCTTTTTATGGGTCTCTTTAATTTCTTTTTCCGGAGCAACTGCCGCTTTTTCTTCAGATTCACCCTTTACCAGTTCAGAACTTTTCTTTTTATGCTTCTCTTCCTTCTGCTCTTTTTCCAGCTCTTTTTCCAGCTCTTTTTTGGCTTCGGCTTCTGCTTTCAGACGCTCTTCTTTTTCTTTACGGATCTTTTCTTCAATCTCCTTCGCCTTCCGGGCTTCTTCTTCAAGCCGTTCCTTTTCCTTTTGCTCTAAATCATCTTCTTCTTTTAATGCTCTCAATCGCGCCTTTTCTGCCTTGATCCGTGCTTCTTCTTCGGACTTTTTCTGGGCTTCAATCTTTTTTCTCTCTTCTTCCTCCACTTTTTTCTGGGTGATCTTCTCTTTGCGTTCATCATGTGCTTTTTTTTCATCATCCGAAAAATGCGACAAAACAAGTGTCAGATTCTCATCATCCAAAACCGTATTGATTTTGGCTTCAATCCCATGCTTGTCCAGCAGGGAAATGATATCACTGTGTGAGATATTCAGTCTTTTCGCAAGTTGATATATTCTTACAGGCTTCTCTGAGGTCATTCAGAATTTCCTTTTTATTTTTTACAACAACTTACCCCTGATTATCATCGAGATCCAGTTCATCCTGTTTATCCCGTTTGGATTGCAGGGCATCCTGAACAATGGTTTCGATTTTTTCAAAGGTCTTTTCGCCAATTCCTTTAATTTCAAGGAGATTGGCTGTTTCCGTATTCAGAAAATCAGCGACGGTTTCAATACCGGCTTCCTGAAGAGCATTAACTTGGGCTTTGGTAATTCCTTCCAGATCCTCAATAAAAATATCATCCCCTTCAAGACGGTTATATTCAGAACGGCGTATGGCATCAATATCGTATCCAGTCACCTGTGAAGTCAAATTGATATTAATCCCACCGGTCCCGATCGCTGTGGCAATTTCATTATCATCAAAAACAGCCAGTGCCGTACGCCGGTCCTCATCAATCTCAATAAAAAGAGGTTTAGCTGGTGACAAAGCTCTGGAAATGAGTACTTCAGATTCATGGCTGTAACTGATAATATCCACATTTTCACCGGCCAGCTCATTCACAATGGTTTTAATCCGGCTTCCTTTGATGCCCACACAGGCACCTACAGCATCAATCCGTTTATCATTGGATTCCACGATGATCTTACTACGCCGGCCTGGGACCCGGGCAATGGCTTTAATTTCCACGATACCGTCAAAAATTTCAGGTACTTCCAATTCAAAAAGCCGCCGTAAGAAGGATTCATCCGCCCTGGAAATGATGATTTCAGGCCCTTTGGGGGTCATGTTCACTTCTTTGATAATGGCTTTTATGGTATCCCCGCGGCGATAACGTTCTGTTTCAATCTGTTCACGACGTGGCATTTTCAGCTCAGTTTTGTCAATATTGACAAAAAGGGATTCTCCCCGGCGGATTTGGTGGATACTTCCCACAATAATTTCTCCGATCCGGTTCGTATATTCCTCATAGATCTGATTCCGTTCAAGCTCCCGGATTTTCTGACTCAAAACCTGCTTGGCAGCAGAGATGGCCCGGCGTCCGAAGATATCCGGATCAATCACCTGGACAATCACATCGCCCGGTTCCACATCATCTACATCCTGGCGTTTACGGGCTTCTGTAAGGGAAATCTCCCGGACTTCGTCGTCCAGGTCTTCATCAGCCACCACTTCCAGTTCCTGGTAAATTTCAATTTCTCCTTTATCCGTATTCACAATAATGTCAAAATTATCCACATCACCATATTTTTTCCGGATAATGGATTCAAACACCGATTCAATAATTTCGGCGACCTCGGTTCTGGCAATCCCTTTTTCTTTTGCCAGCTGGGCAAAGGCATCAATAAGTTCTTTGTGGTTCAAAGCAGATCTCCTCTTACCACTTGATTTTTACTTTGGCTTCTGTTATGACATTCAGGGGAATTTCAAGTGTTTCACCTGTTGCCGATCCTTCTTTGTGAAGAATAACCATAGATTCGGTAGCATCCACAACGTTTCCCCTGATAGGACTTGGAATCGTTTCCATTGTATGGTGGATTTTCACCAGCCGCCCCCGGTTTTTTACAAAATGTCGGGGCAAACTTAGGGGAAAATCAAGTCCCGGTGAACTCACTTCCAGATCGTAATGTTCACTGAAGGATTCATCAAACCACTCACTTTTCTGAATGTCTTTCGAAAACTGTTGAAGATCAGCGAACTGAATTCCTCCTTCTTTGTCACACAAAATCAGGATGGTCCCGCCACCCCTATCCGACATGCGGATATCCTCAATCCACAATCCACGGCTTTCTGCCATGGCTTCAATCTTTGTTTTCAGTTCGTCTTTCAGGGTCATTCTTCACACCTATAATAGAAAAGTGGGATTAATCCCACTTTTCAAGGCGTAATTTATGAATGAATTGTATATACAACAAGGAAATAGTCGTTTATTTTTCCAGTAATATGCGATAGCTCACGATTTTATTTTTCTGAATTTCATTCAGGTCCAATTTTTCAAGAAGAAGAAGGACATGTTCTGCCCTTTGTATATTGCCGGCTTTCAGGGCGTTTTGAAAAGCTTTCTCTCCAAAGTTCATTTTACGGTTGGTCAATTCGGCAAGTTTAAGCGCCTCCAGATAGAACTCTGATGCCTTTTCATAGGCATCACGGCTTTCTTCGACAGCTCCTAAGGCAGCCCATGCCGTGGCTTTCATCAACCTATCTCCGGAATTGCTCCTTAAAAATTCCCTGTAATTTTCCTCAGCTTGATCGTAATTTCGGTTCTTCAGGTAAATATCCCCCAGGTAATAGGCAGCATAGCCAATATATTTTTTCCCATAGAGTCCGTCGCGGACTTCTGAGAGAAGGCTGATAGCCCGGTCTTCCTGGCCGCTTTTCATATAAAACTGGGCAATGCTGATCTGGCTTTTGGCTTTTTCCTGCTTTTTAATCGTGGAGCGGGTGATGTATGAACCGGCAATACCAATGAGGATCACAACTATCAGGATGGTCCAGATCCGTTTTTCGTTCCGTTTGTAAAATCGTAAAAGTGCATCCATTCTCTCAAAGAACGGGTCGGTTTTCAATTCCTTCTTTGTCATTTTCTTACGGGCTTTCAGCATAATCCAACTCCTTATTTTTTGTACCCCTGGCAGGACTTGAACCTGCGACCTACGGTTTAGGAAACCGTCGCTCTATCCTGCTGAGCTACAAGGGCAAAACTATATATTTTATCAGTTTTCAGGGCAACATACAATTTTATATTTCCAGGATCGGGGACTCAGATTTTGGATCCCTGTTCATTAAGTCATTGACAATTTTCAGAGGGTCAGCATGTTCAAACATGACCTGATATACGGCCTGGGCTACTGGCATATCCACTCCGTGGATTTCAGACAATTTTATCACCGATTGAGTTGTAGTAACCCCTTCTGCCACCATTTTCATGGATTTTAAAATATCTTCAAGGGATCTTCCCTTACCTAGTTCTTCTCCCACATAGCGGTTGCGACTATGCCTGCTGATGCAGGTCACAATCAGATCCCCTATACCGGTCAGACCGGAAAAGGTTTCAGGCCGGGCACCCATGGCTATTCCCAACTTCATGATTTCATGGGCTCCTCTCACAACGAGGGCGGCTTTTGCATTATCGCCAAATCCTACACCATCACTGATTCCGGCGGCAATAGCAATGACATTCTTCAGGGATCCACCCAGCTCTACGCCGACAATATCATCGGTCCGGTAAACCCGTAACCTGTCTCCCATCAAAAAATGTTGAACCTCTTCGGATAAAGTCTCATCATCTGATGCAGCAACAAGAACCGTTGGCAGGTTTTTAATCACTTCTTCGGCATGGCTGGGACCTGAAACCGTCACAATGCCCCGAAAAGGGTAATGTGATTCTTCACGAATAACTTCACTCATTCGCAATAACGACTTCGATTCAATGCCTTTTGCGATATTCAAAATGAGAGGAGCTGGTCCTTTGAAAAACCGATTCACTTCCCGGCTGACCTGGCGCATGGCATGGGACGGGACAGCGAAAATAAGAATATCTTTATGGGAAACGACTTCATTAAGATACTGACTGATCCGGACATCTTCAGGAAACTCCCGGTAAGGGATCAGATCATTGACACGGGTCTCACGAATCCGCCGGACCCGCTCCTGATCATGTTCCCAGTAAGAAAGATGATGACCCAGATCGTGCAGATGAAGCCCCAAAGCCGTCCCCCATGAACCGGCCCCGATAACGCCGATTTGCTTCTTTTGCATCCTATTTCCTCGATCTTAATGATAGAGTGCATCAATAATTTCGCGGTAATGATTTTCCACAACTGTGCGCTTGATTTTTTGGGAAGGTGTGACCTCCCCCTTTTCAATTGAAAAAGCTTCGGGAATCAAGGCAATTTTCTTAATCTGTTCATACCGGGCAAATTTCTGCTGTAGTCTTTGAACATCTTCATGAACCGTATTGACAATTTTGTAATGGTTGATCAATTCACGGTAAGAATCATATTTGATGTTGTATTCCCGAGCCAAAGCTTCCATCTGTTCATATTGTGGGACAATCAATGCCGTCAGATAATTGCGTTTGTCTCCGATGATGACAATCTGTTCTATATAGGGGGATTTCATCAGTTCCGCCTCAAGGATTGACGGTGCGATGTTTTTTCCACCGGATGTGACAATGATATTTTTAATCCGGTCTGTTATTTTCAGATAGCCTTCCAAATCAATTTCACCGATATCTCCTGTGTGAAGCCATCCTTCATCATCGATCATTTCATCTGTTGCCTGGGGATCGTTGTAATAGCCCTGCATCACATTTGGACCTTTCACCAGGATTTCGCCCTCCTCCGTGAGTTTATGTTCCACATTGTGGATGGGTTTTCCCACGGTAGAGAATTTATATCGCTCCCGTCTATTTGTATGGGTTACTGGAGAGGCTTCTGTCAATCCGTATCCCTGAAGGATTAGAATCCCTACGGCATCAAAAAATTCACCGATCTCTTCCAAAAGCGGGGCACCACCGGATATGAAAAATTTGATTCGCCCTCCGGTATAGGATCTCAATTTTTTAAAGACCAGCATATCCGCCGTGGCATATTGAATGCGATGGATTCCTTCAGGTGTTTTCCCATATTGTTTGTATTTGCGACTGACCATTCTGCCTGTCTTCATGGCCTGTTTGAAAATCTGCTTTTTCACGCCGGAAAACTTCTGCGTTTCAGTTTGGATAGCGGCGTACATCTTTTCAAAAAGGCGTGGAACGGATATCACAATGGTAGGTTTTACTTCACGAATTTCCTGGGCGACTGTAGAGAGATCGGTGGCAAAACAAACCCTGCCTCCTATGATCATGGGGATAATATTGCCAGCCGTCCGTTCCAAAGAATGAGACAAGGGTAAAAAGGAAAGAAAAACCTCATCAGGATCAGGTTTCAGTGTTTCGATGCTTGACATGGCATTCCACCACAGATTTCCATGACTCAACATCACGCCTTTGGGATCCCCAGTAGTACCGGAGGTATAGATAATAGTCATAGTCTCTTCAGAGCGGGTTTTCAGGCTTTCATCAACAAAATCAAAAGAAGCCCGGGATTTAGCCTCTTGTCCCATCGATTCCATGTTCACGTAATCGTAGATCCATGGTTCATCCAGACTCCGGTCCCAATCGAAAACCACCATAAACTGTAATTCCGGCAGATCTTTTTTAATCTCGATGATTTTTTCCGCCTGTTCACGATCAGAGACAAAAATTGCCTTTGTGTCGGAATTTTTCAGGATATATTGGATATGGGATGCCAAAAGGGTTGGATAGACTGTCACTGTTACCATGCCTGGAGAAGTTATTGCGTAATCGGTGATAGACCATTCCGGACGGTTTTCTGAAAGAATAGCAATATGATCCCCGCGCCGGATTCCCATTTTCCACATGGCATGGGCAATATTCTCAGCTTTACTCCGCACCTCCGCATAGCTGATATCTATCCATTCTCCATGGTGTTTGTAGGCATATGCCGCTTTTTCACTCCACTTATCTGTCGATCGGATAAATTCTGCGGCAATTGTTTTTTTTTCTTCGGTCATTATCTTTTTTCCTTGCTTTTTATGGATTTATTTGAAACTTTCGCCCTTGCCATGCCGAGGTGGTGAAATTGGCAGACGCAGAGGACTCAAAATCCTCCGGACTTCGGTCCTTGCGGGTTCGACTCCCGCCCTCGGTACGCCCAGGGGCTTTTTAGAGCCCCTTTTTTTATGTTGCCATGTCTGTTTTATTTCAACACTCAATACGAAGGTCATCTATTTTACGGTACAAAGAACTGAGGCCAATATCCAGAATTTCAGACGCTTTACTTTTATCGAATTCCACCTGTTCCAGTATTTTCCGGATGTGATATCTTTCAAATTCTCTGACAGCCTGTTTCAGGGCCGGAGGAAAATGTCTGCCGGACACCGGATCCTCCATATTGGCACTCTGAAGATTGTCAATGGTCACGTATTCACCGTCACACAGAAGCACCGCCCGTTCAATCATATTTTCCAATTCCCGAACTTCTCCTTTCCATGGATAGTTAATAAGTGCTTTCATGGTCTCATTATCTACACCTTTTACTTTCCGCTTCAGTTCATGGTTATATTTTTGGATAAAATGTGTAACAAGGAGGGGAATATCTTCCTGACGTTCACGAAGGGAAGGTAGATGGATTTCCACGATATTCAGCCGGTAGTAGAGATCTTCCCTAAAATTGCCTTCTTCCACTTCTTTCAACAAATCCTTATTGGTGGCTGAAACAATTCGCACATTCACCCGGATAGGATTGCTACTGCCCAGGGGTTTAATCTCTTTTGTTTCAATAGCCCGCAATAGCTTCACCTGGATATGTACGGGAATTTCCCCGACTTCATCCAAAAAAAGAGTCCCCCCGCTGGCAGATTTGAATACGCCATCTTTATCCTGGGATGCACCGGTAAAAGCCCCTTTTTTAAACCCGAAAAGTTCACTCTCAAAAAGGGTTTCAGGAAGAGCCCCACAATTAATCGGCACAAAAGGTTCATTTTTTCGGGGACTATTGGCATGAATCGCTCGGGCAATGAGTTCTTTTCCAGTCCCGCTTTTACCGGTAATCAACACATTGCTTGTCGAGTGGGCAACTCGCGTAACCATGTGAAAAACCTGTTTCATAGCCGGACTTTTACCGATGATATTTGAAAAATTATACTTTGCAGCCAATTCTTTTTTCAGGGAGATATTTTCCGATAAGGTCCGGCGGTATTTGCTGATATGGCGAATCCGGTAGATCAATTCCTCAGGATCCACCGGTTTTAAAATATAATCGATCGCCCCTTTTCGTAAAGCTTCAATGGCTGTTTCCACTGTTCCGTGGGCTGTGATGATCATGGTGGACGTTTTCGGGGCATAGGCGGAAATGTATTTTAACAGATCCATACCATTACGGATGGGCATGTTCAAATCCGTAATAACCAAATCGTAATTGGACTTTTCAAGGCACATCATGGCTTCTTCCCCGTTTGCAGCGCTGTTGCACAAATACCCTTCTGAAGAAAGGGCATTCCGAAGTGAATCCCGGACTTCAAGATCATCATCCACAATCAGAATATGGGTTTGGGCCATAGTTTCTCCTTTTATCATCATGCTTCTCAAGCATTAAGAATTTATTTCAGGATAAGGGAGAGAACAAGTCTGAAATGCTTCCAAAAAATGGGAAAAGGCACTGAAGTGCCTTTTCCCATCATTGTTTTTCTTATCGTTAAGCTGTTTTTATACCGAAGAGCCGGACCAAAACCTGTTCAGTAATCACCGAAACAATCAATCCGATAATCGTGTACCAGGTCCAGTGAATGCTGGTTCCCTGAATCACCAGGATCATGGCAAACAAAGTGGTAAAAAAGGTGACTACATACTGCCACACGTCAGCTTTTTTAAAGAATCGCGTGAGGATAAACATCCCAAGCATAGCACCATAGGTAAAGGAAGCAATTGAAAGTCCAACTTCCACCAGAGGGTTATTCATATTTTTAAACAGGGATGCTCCGCCCACCATGATAATTCCCCAGATCAGGGTTACGAAGCGACTGATTTTGAACAGGCGTTCCTGGCTTATATCCAGTTTGAAGAGAGGCTTGAGGATATCCATGGTTGTAGAACTGGACAGGGCACTCAGGGAACCACTGAGGGTGGACATGGCCGCGGCAAAAATGCCGGCCACGGTAATTCCCTTGATCACCGGGGGTAATTGATTAATAATAAAAAGGGTAAAAACCTCATCAGATTTGGTTAAACCTACTTCTGCCAGTGTGGCTCCATCCCATACGGCATATATAAGGAGTCCGATAATTAGAAAGAGAGCAAACTGAAAGAAAACCACAAATCCGCTTCCGATCATGGCTTTTTTAGAATCAGCCAGATTTTTACAGCTTAAAACCCGCTGGACAATCAACTGATCCGTCCCATGACTTGCCATGGAAAGAATCGCACCGCCCAACAGACCGGATAAGATACTGTAGTTGCTCATATCCAGACTGAATGTAAACATTTTAAATTTTCCTGCTTCGGCCATGGTGGAAAAGATGGCACCCGGTTCAGGCAGAAGATTATATGCAATGCCAAGGGTAAAAAATGCCGCCGTAATATAGAT
>JASGMP010000050.1 GCA_030156395.1 Fidelibacterota bacterium | reverse complement strand
GCTGGGAATCCTGGGTTTTTACCTGGCATTTCGCTTGGTCCACACTCAGTGGGATATCATGCAGGCGATAGGCCTCCATGCCGAACCGGTGCAGAACATCGGATCCGTCCTCTTTCTCTTTACTCAGCAGGCTAAAAACTGGATGATCCGGGTCTGGGATTATTCTCCCTTCCCGTGGCTCTACCAATTTCACTTCCTAAAATATTTGTTTATTGTCATTCCCGGTACCATCGCCGGTGATTTGATCCTGAAATGGATGAAACAATCCCACGATGAAAGGGAAATATCCCGGGGAAAAGGCCGGTATGGCGCCCTGGCCGTTTTGATGATTATCAGCGTGGTCGTGGTTCTGGCAGGTCTCCAGTCCAGACACGTGTTTTTGACCTTTTTAATCTGCTCCGGCATTGTCCTGACTGCCATTATTCTCACAGGTAAGCCTCGAAGTGAGACGGAGAAACTGCTCCGGCAGTTCGTCCTATGGGGAGGCTATTGGCTGATTTTAGGTCTATTGTTTGAACCCTTTGAAGGGGGAATCAAAAAGGATCATTCCACCCTGAGCTACTATTTTGTAACCAGCGGTCTTGCATTCTACCTTTTAACATTCTTTACGGTCTTGATTGATGGTTTTAAAAAGCAGAAATGGGTGAACCTGCTCATTCTGAACGGCCAAAATCCCATGATTGCCTATGTGGGGATGGCCAATTTTATCTGGCCGGTTCTTCATTTGACCGGCATTAAAAAATTTGCGGCAGGTATTTTTTCAACGCCCTGGACCGCCTTCATCTGGAGCGTGATTGAAACAACACTGTTGGCTCTCTTTGTCAGTGCCTTAACGCGAAAAAAACTGTTTTGGAAAACGTGATTTATGGTAAGTTTTGATACAATCATCTATGGTGCATCCTGGTATGGAGTTGTCCGGGCCCTGAAAGAAGCACGGGAAGGGCATAAAGTCGCCCTGTTTCACCGGTATGGATTTCCGGGAGGATTCCTCAGTACCGCCTTTAGTATCTGCCAGTATGTGGATGACAATCTTCCCGATAGCAACACCATCACCGGTGAACTCTATCAGGATATCCTCCATGAAAAAGGAGGGATTCTAAAATTTGGTATGTCATTTGTCCTCATGAATCCTGAAATTATCAAGATGAAACTTCTGCACCATCTCAGTCAATCTCCCGTACATCTTCTCTTTTACGCCGTTCCTGTGTCTGTGAAAAAAAAGGATTTATTCTGGGAAATCACTTTTTACCAACGGGAAGGACTTACAAATTATACCTGTCATACCCTGGTAGATGCATCGGAAAATGTGTCCCTTGAACGGCTTATCCGCCCTGTGGAACGCATAAATCACAATCTATATCACTGTTTTGTCCGGAGTTCTCGTAAACCGGAGTATGAAGACATCACGGATTGTATCAAACTGGAAAATGACCGGTGGTGGATTTCTGTTGCCTTTGAAACGAGTTCCGAAGATCCGTCCCTGGCCATGCACCGGTCCCTGGATCGTCTTCATCATGCTATGAGCAGTCAGAACGGTGTGATTCAGCTGATTCCTATGCAAGCTGAATCGCTATATCGTTTTAAAAACGGAGAAAAATCGGAAATTTCACCTTTATTTATTGATGAAGCGGAAGACATTAAAAAAATTGTGTTAAATACGTCAAAAGGAGAAAAGCATGATACCAAAAATCCTGAATGACTTGAAAGGCGGATTGATTGTTTCCTGCCAGGCTAAAGAAGGGGAACCCTTCGATGCGCCGGATCGTTTGGCCCTGTTTGCCCAATCTGCTGTGCTTGGAGGTGCCGTGGGTATCCGGAGTGAGGGAAAAAACAATACCCTGTATATTGTACATTCGGTGGAAGTTCCGGTCATTGGACTTATTAAAGCTGCTTATCCCGACGGGTCTGTGTGCATTACCCGGACCTATACGGATGTGGAAAAACTGCTTTCTGTCGGGACTCACATGATAGCCATTGACGGAACCTTCCGGGAGTACAACGGGTTTACCGGTCCCGAATTCATCCGAAAAGTCCGGAACCGTTATACCTGCCCGGTTATGGCTGATATTGCCACGGTGGAAGAGGGGCTGGCCTGCGTTGAAGCCGGTGCCACATGTCTGGCAACCACTCTGAGTGGATACACTCCGGAAACAAAACGGAAAAGCCAGAAATCTCCTGATTTTAAACTTGTGGAAGAGCTGGTCAAACAGACCGACATCCCGGTTATTGCTGAAGGTCGGATTCGTACTCCCGATGATGCAGCGAAGGCATTGAAAATGGGTGCCTGGGCTGTGGTTGTGGGGACGGCCATTACCCGGCCGATTGATATTACTTCCTGGTTTGTGGAAAAATTGAAAGAAGCTGCCCAATAATCCATGAAAAAAAGAGTGTTTTCCTACGATGTGATTGTTGCCGGTGGCGGCATCGCCGGAATTGCTGCGGCTGTAAAAGCGGCACGAGTCGGCGCGAAAACCCTTTTAATTGAGCAATATGGTTTTACCGGAGGCTCTGCTACCGCCGGAATGGTATCCCCCTTTATGAAACATACTGTCCATGGTATCCCCCTGACCAAAGGGATCTTTCAGGAACTGGAAGATGGGATGATCCGCCGAAATGGGATGATCGACAATGGTTTTTCTGGGATTGCCTTCCGACTGGCAGCCTTTGAACTCCTGAATGATGCCGGCGTGGATATCCTTCCCAATGCGGTGCTGGTGAATGCCAAACGGATGGATCGTATGTTGCAATCAGTGAAGGTTTTGTATGAAGGCACCGTGTATACAATCCGGGGAAGCATCTTTATCGATACCACGGGTGATGCACAGCTTGTGTACCTGGCCGGACTCCCTTATGAAAAGGGAGAAAACGGTCGCTTGCAATCTATGACTCTTTTTTTCAGAATGGGTAATATTAACATTCCCCGTGCTCTGGATTATATCAAATCACACCGGGATGATTTTTTTGAGTGGATGGACTACAATTTCAATCTGGACAAAATTATCAGTATAGGGGGATATTTCAGTTTTGTAAAAAAAGCTCACCGGGAAGGGCGGTTATCCAATCATGTGAAATATATTTTTTATACAACTCTTCCAGAAAGCGGGGAAGCTTCCTTTAATACGTCCAATATCCTGGAACTGGATGGAACCCTGTCGGCAGACATGACCCGGGCTGAAATTGAAGGACGCCGACAGGTGATGGATGTAGTTCATCTGCTTCAGACTGAAATTCCCGGGTTTTCATCATCATGGCTTCTGGAAACGGCAACCCAGGTGGGAATCCGGGAGACCCGACGCATGGTGGGCGATTACGTGATGACTGGAAAAGATGTGCTGGAAGGACGAAAATTTGAGGATATGATCGCCCGGGCATCCTATGGAATTGATATTCACGGAGCGAAGGGAGAAAGTGACCGGATGCAGAAACTGGAAGAAGGGGATTATTATACCATCCCTTTCCGTTCCCTCATTCACCGGGATGCAGAGAATGTCCTCAGTGCCGGACGCTGTCTGTCTGCCACCCGGGAAGGACACGCAGCCATCCGGATCATGCCCACATCCGCGGCAACCGGTGAAGCCGCCGGAGCCGCTGCCGGATTGGCGGTCCGCCTGAAAACATCTGTCCGAAATATCCCTTATGCAATGCTACGGCATGAAATCCGGCATAATATTGAATTTGAAGGCTGACGTTTTAACGCATTCTGTCCGCCGGAATATCCGGCAGGAGGGTGCTCTATGAAAAAATTATTCATTTTCCTGATAATGATACTGTGTACCTTGTCATTATTTGTATCCTGTTCAGATTCCCAACCGGAACAGGTCCACGGCATGTGGTTCCGGCCACCGGACAATGTTGGTGAATTATTGGAATCCCTGGAAAATATGCGGGATATGGGAATCAATACGGTGTTTATCGAAACTTATTACCATAGCTGGAGTATCTATCCGGCAGAAAAATCTGCTCAACGACCGGAGTTCCTGGGCTGGGATCCCCTGAAAATGACTCTGGATTATGCCCATAAACATGATATGGAGGTCCATGCATGGATCGAGGTTTTCTATGCCTTTAATCCCTATTATCTGGATGGAACCTCTGGCCCTGTCCTGACCCGGCATCCGGACTGGCTTTTGAAATCCAACGATCCTGATGACCATACAGCCGAAGATGGAAAACTCTTTCTGAATCCGGCGCATCCCGGTGTTCAGGATTACCTGACGGATATGATGAAAGAATTGGTGAAAACTTACGACGTGGACGGGGTACACCTGGATTATATCCGCTACCCGGTTCATACAGATGAGAAACAGTTTGGCTACGACAAAGTCTCACTAAAACGTTTTGCCGAAGAAATGGGATATAAAAATTCAGACTTTTCTCTGGAGAATCCAGAGATTCAGAAAGATTTTGCAGACTGGAAAAAGCTTATCATAACCCGCTTTGTTGAACGGGTGACAGATGAACTGAAAGAGGTTGATGAAGACATCCAGCTCTCAGCCGCGATTTTCCCGTCTTATGCTACCGATCCTCAATCCCTGCAAAAATTTCAGGATTGGGCAGACTGGGTGAAAGGGGATATGCTGGATTTTATCACGCCCATGTGTTATGCCCCAAACCGGGAAAAACGCCGACAGGAAATCCGGGAATCCCTTGAGATATCAGACGTACCAGTGGTGATTGGCCTGGCGATCAACCGGGTAAAAAGTACACAGGATGTGGAGATGCTGATTGAGGATGGACTGACGGAAGGATCGGCAGGCCTTGCGTGGTTTGCCTATAACTGGCGCACGCCGGTTTTTACGGAAACGGTGACGAAACACTTTGGACGGGAACAGGATGAAGAGTGACACCATCCATTTCGGGACAGACGGCTGGCGGGGATTCCTGGATACGGAGATGAATATGGATTCCGTACGTCTGGTGGCCCAGGCTTTTGCCGATTACCTGAAGGAGAAAAACGGGAAGCATGCGTCCTGTGCCATTGGTTATGACGGCCGGAAGTATTCCGCTGAATTTGCAGAGCTCTTTGCAGAAATTCTCAGTGGAAACGGTATCCTGACACACCTTTCGGATCGGGTTGTTCCTACTCCGATTATCTCGTTTACGGTGAAATATCAAGAATTGAGTGCCGGTGTGATGATCACTGCCAGTCATAATCCACCTGCTTATAACGGCATCAAATTTAAAGGTCCCTATGGGGGCCCCTTTTTTACGGAAGAAACACAAAAAGTGGAAACGCTTTTGGGAAAATCACCGGTTAAACATTCCCGTGACAGGATTATTTGTCAAAATTTTTTACCGGATTATCTTTCCCGGGTCACATCGCACATCCATTTTGAAAAGATCCGGAATTCAGGCATTTCATGTGTTGTGGATTCCATGCACGGAGCGGGAGGGAGTCTGTTGCCGGATCTGTTAACCCAAAAGGGGTGCAGGGCCACTGGAATTGATTCAGACATTCTGCCTGATTTCGGCGGACGGGCTGCCGAGCCCCTGGAAAAAAATCTGTCACCCCTAAAACAGTATCTGATGGAACATCCGGACTATTCACTGGGATTGGCCACAGACGGAGATGCCGACCGCCTGGGTGTGATGATGAACGGCGGGATCTGGCTCAGCGCCCAGGAAACTATCCTCCTTTTGGCGGATTACCTGGTCTGTGTAAAACATATCCCGGGTGCAATTATCAAATCTTCTTCGGTGACCGATAAACTCCGGATGCTGTATGAATCGCCGGACCGGCCGGTTTTGGATGTCCAGGTGGGATTCAAGTATATCACCGAAAAGATGCTCGAACTGCCCGTCGCCCTGGGTGCGGAGGAAAGCGGCGGTTTTGGATACGGGATTCACATCCCTGAACGAGACGGCATCTTTTCCGCCCTCCTTTTTCTTGAAATGCTGGCTGACTCCGGATTTCAAAAACTGTCGGACAAGGTGGCACAGCTGCGGGAAAAGGCAGGGAATCTGTATTATGATCGCATTGATTATCCCTTTGACAAGCCGGGACGTATGACGGTATTACCCGATTTGGTGAGGGATGATTTGAAAAATATCGGAGGATATCCTCTCCACAGGGTGGATACGTATTTAAGCAGCCGTGGTGTGATCAACGGTGTGAAAATCCGCCTGGAAGGGGATTGCCGCTGGTTGCTTCTCCGCTCTTCAGAAACCGAACCCATGATGCGCATCTATGCCGAAGGACAATCGGAAAGTGAAGTAAAAACATTCCTCAAGATAGGTGTCCGACTCATTCATGAATATGCAGGAGTCCCTGAATGAAAAAAATTATTCCGGCTTATCAGGCCATACAGAAAATCACTCAACAGGCACAAGAATTCGCCGTCATCCAAAATCCCGCCGGTATCTGGCCTTCTGTGGAATATGTTCCTCTGGCAGAAAAATTGACAGGTCCCCTCTCCCGTATCAAAGCCGTGGTTTCGGATATGGACGGGACGACAACCACAACTGAGGGGCTCTGTATCCACGCTTTGGAATACATGGTCCGGCAGATTACCGGCAGGTTGGATCCGTCCCAATGGAGTGGACTGGATCCGGACGCTGATTATCCCCATATTATCGGAAACAGCACAACCCGCCATGTGGAATATCTGATGGAAACATATCATCCATATATCCGCCCGGAATCCCTGAAAGAATCCTTTCTAAAAGCAGCGCTCTGGTTTTTATGGCATGGGCAGGATGCCCAACGGAAACAAGAGGTTCGGCAAAACCTTATCGCCCTGAATTGCCAGCCCTTGCTGGATTTTGCCGGAAATTTGGAAAAAGAGCAGGCCGATATTGGAAAGACCTGGAATAAAATTAAAAATGATATTTTGAAGTCGTGTTTTAGAGGGGTAAAGAGTTTTTCTGACGCACAAACAGTGAAAATGGCAGTGGATATCTACTATCAGCGTTATCATGAAATACTGGCCGCCATAGACGATCATACGAGCATCCCTGGTTTGGATGACAGCCGTGAACTCATCGAACCCATGCCGGGGATTGGTATCTACTTGGCGCTGATCAAAGGATTATTGGGCGATGAGATTGAAAAACTGGTTCCGGAACTGAAAAAAGCCTTTGAAGAGAAATCAGGAAGTCCCTGGGAGGGTGGGGAGGATGTGATTCCCCGCTTGGTTCAGGTTTCTCGTTTTTTTGAAAAAAATCCCGTAAAAATTGCCATTGTCACTTCCTCCATCTTTTACGAAGCCCGGATAGTGATGAGCCGGGTTTTCGAAAGGCTAAGGCGGGATGCCGAATCCTGGCCTCTCTCTGAAGCACGGAAATCACGAATCATGGATTCTTTTACTGCTTACGAAAATGTCTACGATGCCTTTGTCACCGCCAGCGATTCCAATGAAATCCGCCTGAAACCCCACCGGGATCTGTACAGTATCGCCCTGCATCAACTGGGAATCCCCAAAGAGGATTTCGACACGGTTATCGGATTTGAAGACAGTGAAAGCGGTACCCTTGCCATCCGGGCTGCCGGAATCGGGCTTTGCTGTGCGGTGCCTTTTCATGAAACCAGCGGACACGATCTGAGTGCCGCATCCCATATCCTACAGGGGGGAATCCCTGAAGCTATATTGAAACATTTAGCATTTATAAAAACCGGAGCCTGACCATGAAACGCATTTTTCACGTCATTTCCAATACACACTGGGACCGGGAATGGCGTTATCCCTACCAAAAAAACCGGCAGATGCTGGTGAAAATGATGGACAATCTGCTGGATATCCTGGAAAATGAACCGGATTACAAAGCATTCCATCTGGACAGCCAGTCTGTCGTACTGACTGATTATCTGGAGATCCGTCCTGAAAAAAAAGCACAGATATCCCAATATGTAAATGAAAAACGTCTCTTTATCGGTCCGTGGTTTATCCTGCCGGATGAATTTATGGTCAGTGGTGAAAATCTGATCCGGAATTTACTGCTGGGACATAAAATATGCCGGGAGTTCGGACGGGTTTCCAAGGTGGGATATTCACCCTTTTCCTGGGGACAGATATCCCAATTGCCACAGATATACACGGGATTTGGTATTGATGTGATTATGTTCTACCGGGGGATCAATTCTCTGGACAGTCCCAAAGCCGAATTCCTCTGGGAAGGGGCTGACGGGACCGTTGTTTTGGCTTCCCGCTTCTCAACCATGCCCCGCTATAATTTCTACTTTTACGTCTATCGCCCCGTTATTCATAACGAGATACCAGATATGGTGGCCCATCCCTGGGATAACCACGAGATATCGTTCCACTTGACAGACCCGGAGCGGGTGGGGCACGATTATGCCATGATTGAAGCGGAAGATGGTTACTATAAGGAAAACATCCGGCCATGGGTCCAAAAGTTGATCGATGAACAGGTGAATGACTTTACAACCCCCCATGTCATTTGGATGGAAGGACACGATTCCAGCGGACCCAACCGGAAAACACCGAAAATCATCCGGGATATTCAAAAAATGATGCCCGAAGTAGATGTCCGCCACAGTACCCTTGAAGATTACGTGGCCGGACTGAAGGCCGATGCAGATCCCAAAGTCCTTAGTCGGGTAAAAGGAGAGCGGCGCAGTGCCCAGTTCGACCGCCGGAGCGGAAACCTGTACGGTTATATCACCTCTGCCCGCATGTATCTAAAACAGGCCAATTTTCAGTCCGAACGTTTGCTTGAAAAGTATGCCGAACCCTTTAATACCCTGGCCGGGATTTATGGACTCAATATCGGGGATGAATATCTGAATATCGCCTGGCGGAAACTCCTGGAAAATTCTGCCCATGATTCCATCGGGGGATGCAGCCTGGACACGGTTCATGCGGATATGATGAACCGTTACAAACAGATCAACGAAATCGCCGATGGTGTGTTTGAACGAGCTTGTCAGTATCTGGCCAGACAGCTGGACCTTTCCCATGCACCGGCACACAGTATCCATATTCATGCCCTGAACCCGGTGCAGTTTAAAACGGATGGACCTTTTGAACTGTACGTGGATATTCCCGAAAAGTACGATAAAGGATCGGTGTAACTCGTTGATAATCAAGGAGAAGAGGTCCATACGGTAATCCTCGAAAGAACACCCTCCCAACCGGTTCTGGAGCAGTTGGAAGACCGGCCCATGTACTATAAGATGATCCGCTACCGCATCCTGGCCGATATGCCCGCCATACCTTCCTTTGGACTCCGTTCCTTTCAGGCTGTCCCGGTGTTACAACAGGGAACTCCGCCCGTAAGATTCCTGGCTTCCAAAGGGGGAAGAATCATCGAAAACGAATTTTTACGTGTTGAAATCGGAGATAATGGAACCTTTACACTTATCGACAAAGCACACGAAACCCGTTATTCCGGCCTGGGTTACTTTATCGATGAAGGGGAAGCCGGTCACGCCTGGGTCCATGAACCGGTGAAGCCTTTTGGCGACAGCCGACTTTCAACGAGTTTTGTAACTATACGAGAAAACAACTGGTTAAGGGCAGTTGTTGAAGTGGAATACGAACTGGAAATTCCGGAAAATCTGGATGAACGCCGGCATGGAATTCATTCGGCCGTTATGCCAGTGACCCTGACTTTAACACTGAGCAAAGGATCCCGGCGATTGGACCTTAGCGCCGAGGTGGATAATCCCGCAGAAGATCACAGGTTGAGGATTTTATTTCCGACCGGATTATATGCGAAGATTCATTTTGCCGAAGGGCAGTTCGATGTGGTGGAGCGACCGGTCCAGCGGCCGGATACTTCGGACTGGGTGGAACAGCCGATGTATGATTATCCCCTGTATCACTTTGCCGGTGTAAAAGCAGGGAAAAAAGGATTATCCATCCTTGTAGACGGATTGAAAGAGTATGAGATAATGGATGATACAAATCATACTCTGGCCCTGACCCTTTTCCGGGCTTTTCACTATGTCATTCAGCCTGCTTCAAAACAGGATTATGAAGAGGATAAAGGATCTCAGTGTCTGGGAAAATCTGTGTACCGTTTTGCCCTCATGCCCCATGAAGGGGATTGGCAAACAGGGGGTGTATATGCCGAAGCCATGCGGAAAAATTATCCTCCTGTCTTTTTTCAGACAGGGCGGACTCGGGGGAAGCTTAAAACGGATTTTTCCTTTCTGGAACTGGATAACGGGAATGTCATTGTATCGGCTGTGAAAGAGAGCGATGACCGGACACCGAATACGTATATCCTGCGCCTTTATAATCCGGCCAGAACCCGCCAGACAACATTCCTGGACTTTGCTTTTCCAGTTAAAAACATTGAAAAAACAACACTGGAAGAGAATACCGGCAAAAAGTTGAGAAAAAGAGACGGCAAATGGAGAGTGACCCTGAACAGCCGGGAAATCATGACACTTAAAATAATCACAAAGTCATAAAGGATTTGGAGTGTTTTATGTTGAAAAATAAATATGGCTACTTCGATACAAAAAAACGGGAATTTGTCATCACAGACCCGCGAACACCCCGTCCCTGGTTTAACTACATGTGGAATGACCGGTATGCCGGACTTATTTCACACACCGGCGGTGGATTCAGCTACCTTGATTCCCCCCGGGATAATCGCCTGACGCGCATGCGCTATAACAATCTGCCCTGGGATCGTCCTGGTCGGTATGTGATGGTGAAAGATACAGAAAACGGAGAATACTGGTCTCTGAGTTGGGCTCCCACCCTGAATGTCAATTATGATCGGTATGAATGTCATCACGGGATGGGATATACACGCATCATCACGGAATATAAGGGTATCCGGGGTGAAATTACCTATTTTGTCCCCCGGGATGAAACGGGAGAAATCTGGAAAGTCAGTCTCACAAACCTGTCCGAACGTCCCCGGGACTTAGAAATCTATGCGTTTACCGAACTCCTCATGGGAAATGCCCTGAATGACCTGATCAATCAGCCCAACGACAAACATTTTACGGATATCCACTTTGATAAAGAGTCCCAATCCCTGGTGGCCACCCGGCGTTACTGGGTTTTGAACAAGAAAGTCTCCGTAATCCAGCCCAATATCGACTGGAAATACATCCTTCAGTTTGCCTCCACCCTGGATGTGACCGGATTTGATGCCAGTCTGGACACCTTTATCGGGAAATGGCGCTCCGAGGCTAATCCTCTTTCAGTTGAAACAGGGGAAATGCATCATACGGAAATCACTGCCGGTGATCCTGTGGCTGCCCTTCAATCCAAAGAAAAACTGGAACCCGGCAACACGTTGGATTTTTCCATACTTATGAAAGTCTCGGAGAAAGATTCCGTAAACTTGAATGACATAAATGCTTGGAAATCAAAGACTTATATTAATGATAAACTTACCGGACTTCATCAGTACTGGCAGGATTACTTTTCTGTTTTTCAGGTGGAAACCCCCGAGGAAAAAGTGAACATGATGATGAATACCTGGAATCAATATCAGGCGGCGGTGACCTTTGACATGGCCCGGAATTCGGGATATTACCATGGCGGGCTCCTTTTTGGGACGGGAATGCGGGACCAGTTCCAGGATATTCTCGGGATGGTGATGGTGGAACCGGAGCGGGTACGGAAACGCCTGCTGAATGCCCTGCAATTCCAGTTCAATGACGGATCGACCCTCCATAACTTTTTCAAACTGGCAGGAACGGGTGAACGGACCCGGCACTCCGATACCCCTTTGTGGATTCCCTTTGGTCTTATAAAATATTTTTCTGAAACAGGAGATACCTCTATCTTCGAAGAAACTGTACCTTATCATGACGAAGGTGAGGGAACCGTCTGTGAACACATGGTCAGGGCCATGGATTATGCCATCAGCGAAACCACGGAACGTGGACTCCCCCGGATTATGAACGGGGATTGGAATGATACCCTGGATCATATCGGACCGAAAGGCAAGGGAGAAACCATTTGGGGAGCCTTTTTTCTGGGATATATCCTGAAAGAAGCTGTCTCGTTTTTCGATTTCAGGAAAGAGACGGAGCAGGTGAAAAAATATTCCCAAGCCTACGAAAAACTCACCAAAACCATCAATGATTTGGCTTGGACGGGAGAGTGGTACCTGAGGGCTTTTCGGGACAACGGTCAGCCGGTAGGAAGGCCGGAAGATGACCAGGGACAGATTTTCCTGAATGCCCAAACCTGGTCTGTTATATCCGGAATGGCCACGCCGGAACGGGGAAATATAGCCCTGAAAAGCTGTCTAGATCAGCTGGAAACACCTTACGGCATGCAAATTTGCCGTCCGGCATACCGTCGAATTGATGACACAATTGGACTTATCAGTCGTTGTGTGCCGGGGAAAAAAGAGAATGGAGCGGTCTTCAACCATGCCTCCGCCTGGTTTGTCCTGGCAGCCCTTATGAACGGACAGGTGGAAGACGCATACCGAATCTATCAAAAAATGCTTCCCATGAATGCAGGTGCGGATATCGACCGGTATGAAACCGAACCCTACGTTTTTTCAGAATATGTCACCAGTCCCGAACATCCCACACAGGGGCAGGCCAGTCACTCTTGGCTTACCGGGTCTGCCGTGTGGATGTTATACATTGGTTATGGTTATTTACTGGGAATCCGGCCTGTCCCCGGTGGACTCCTGATCGATCCCCGCATCCCTGCAGACTGGGATAAGGTAAACATCACCCGGAAATTCCGGGGTAAAACCCTTCATATTCGGATACTCAATCAGGATCACGTAACTATGGGGATAACATCCATAACTGTTAACGGCCAATCTCTTGATTCACAGGTTTTGGTTCCGGAATTGGATGTGGAAGTGGTTTTAGGGAACGCTTAGACGTTAAGATGTTTAGACGTTTAATGGTTGAGACGTTGTTTAGATGGCAGGGTGGACAGTCGAAAGTTGTCAGTCGGTCATTGCCAGTTTTGCCACGGATGAGGCTCTGATAGGGCAGGGGAGCACGACGGAGATAACTCAATACCGTTATGTGGATAAAACGGTGGAACCTGGGAAGACATACGTGTATATCCTGGCGGATGTGGATTATTCAGGAAATGAAACAATATTGAAAAAGGTTGAGGTTCAGGTTAAGACTGAGGAAACAATCGTGGCAGAGGGCTATGTTTTGGAT
>JASGMP010000049.1 GCA_030156395.1 Fidelibacterota bacterium | reverse complement strand
ACCGTGTATTATCGGACTCTTTAAAAATTCTGACCTGGAAACCCTGGCGGAAAAATATCCCCGCATCGGGGCCGTGATCATGAAAAACATTGCCTGCAAACTGGCCAACGACCTGCGGACGGCCAACCAGAATGTCCTAAAATTAACGACGGCCCTCAGTATTATTATGGATTGAGTGGTGAGTGGAGAATGATGAGTAATGAGTCTGAGTAATGAGTTTTAAGTTTGTTTTACAGGTCAATGAACGGTTGGGCAAAATCTCCTTCTATATCTCAGCACACTCAGCGGGAGAAGGAACTCATAACTTAAAACTCCAACTCAATACTCATTATTCTCCATTCATCACTCTCGGAAGATATACCGTAAACGTGCTCCCTTTCCCAAATTCCGTTTCCACCGTAATGCGGCCGGCATATTCATCCACAATTTTCTTCAGAATCGCCAGTCCCAGACCGGTGCCGGTAATATCCCGGGTGAATTTGTTTTTGGCCCGGAAGAATTCTTGAAATAGGCGATCCTTTTCGTCGGCGGTCATGCCGATACCCGTATCTTTCACGGTAACTTTCACCCAGCGGCCATCTTCCACACAGGAGATATCAATATTTCCTTCATATTTATTGTATTTGATGGCGTTGGAAATCAGATTGGTAAATACCCGCCGGATTTCCTCAGGATCGGCCTTGATAAAGAGTCCGTGTTTCAACGCCAGATTCACACTGATTTCCCGTTCTTCCATCTGGGGTTTGAATAAGTCCACCGTGTTTTCCAGAAGATCGGCTACCTCCACCTTTTCCAGGTTCCGTTTCACGCCTTTGGAATCCATCCTGAAAATATTCATCAGGTCATTGATCAATTCCATTAAAGCTTCGGTCCGCTCCAGGGAACGCTTCATGTAGGTATTATAGGTCACGATATCATCCCCCAGGGCATTATCCAAAATCATTTTCAAATAGCTGTGAATAGCTGCCAGGGGTGCTTTCAGTTCATGAGCTACCATGTTTACAAAACGGGATTTGGACTGTTCCAGTTGTTTCATTTCCGTAATATCCCGGAGGACCGATACCACGCCAAGGCACTGGCCGTTTTCCCCGAAAATAGGTGCTGTGTTGGCCATGACCACCAATTCCAAAGGTGGTTTAATCACCAATTCCTGTTTAATGGCGCCGGTTTTTCCCTCGGATTCGGCTTTCTGAAGGATTTCACAAATCTGTTTTTGCAGGGACTGGGGCAAATAGCGGAACATGGAATCCCCAATGAGGATCTGGCGGTCTGTATCTATCAACTGAAGAAAACGGGGGTTGTAAAAAATAATCTCTTTATTCTGATTGATGACGAGAATCCCGTCATCGATGGAGTTGATAACGGTGGAAAGGCGGGACTTATCCACGCTGAGTTCCGCCAGGTTATTTTCCCGTTCCTCCCGGAGGCGCCGGGCTTCCAGGATGTACCAGCGCCGCTCCAAAGCCCGGTGGACCATGGGAATGATTTTTTCCGGATCAAAGGGTTTGGAAATGTAATTGTAGGCCCCCATTTGGGTGGTTTGTACCGCCGAATCAATAGATGGATTGTCGGACATCATGATGCAAATGGCTTCTTCGTGGACTTTCCGGATGGCATGCAACACATCCCTGCCGCTGATATCCGGCAGGGACATGCTGATGAAATATATGTCATATTCTGAGGAGGAGCCTTTGGCAATGCCGTCTATCCCGCTCCCCGTGGATTCAATGACATGATGATTCCCCAGGTGGTTTTTCAGGAATTCCACCACCCCGGTATCGGCGTCAATGATCAGAATACGAGCATCGAGTATTTTCACGTCTCTTTCAGTACTTTATCCTTAACGTACTGCAAAAGATCATTGGAAGAAATGGGTTTTTCCAGATAATCATCGGCATTGATCCAGGTTTTCTCTTCCGATGTCTGTGTGGAAAAACGGTATCCTGTTTCGTGTCCCGTGGATGTGAAAATCACCACATGGGCGTTTTTCCGCTCCGGTTGTTGATTTATCCAGTGACACAAAACAAATCCCGAATCAAAGTGTTCCATTACCAGATCAACAAAAACCACATCGGGTTTGAATGATTTGAAGAGTTTTTTCCCTTCTTCGCTGTTGTAAGCCGCTTCAACCTCGAACCCATGTTTTTGGAGGAAAGGCTTGTAAATGTTTATCAAATCGGTGTCGTCATCAATCAGGAGTATTTTTTTGCTCATGGAGACCTCTTAATATTATTCAGTTCAACCCTTAATACCGGTTCCGCCGGATGTAATGGGTGTGGAGCAGATCATGGGCGGTATGGCTCCCCGGCTTTTCAAGGAATTCTTGATAGAGTTTTTGTATGGACTGATTATGGTGTGAACACCGCTTCGGCAGTCCCTTATCAATTTTATAGATCGCTTCGGTTCTTTTCTGGATTTTTTCCGGTGTACTGGGCAGGGGCTGACCACCGCCGTTAATACACCCGTTGGGACAAGCCATCACTTCGATGAAGTGGTATTCAGATTTCCCGGCCTGTATATCTTTTAACAGGACATCAATATTTTTCAGTCCGCTCACAGCGGCGATTTTCAATTTAATTCCATTGATTTCCACGGTGGATTCCTTAACGCCCTGGAGTCCGCGAATAGGTGAAAAATCAATCACCGGCATATCTTTTCCGGTCATCATGTAGTGAGCCGTCCGGAGAGCCGCTTCCATCACGCCACCGGCAACTCCGAAAATCGCCCCGGCACCGGTGGATTCACCCAGGGGATCATCAAATCCTTCATCAGGGAGACGCGAGAAATCGAGTCCGGCCACCCGAATCATCCGGGCCAGTTCCCGGGTTGTGATCACTGCGTCCACATCCTGAAATTCTTTTCCCAGTTCTGGCCGCTGTGCCTCGAATTTCTTGGCAATACAGGGCATCACGGAGACCACAAAAATCTTTTCGGGATTGATACCCATTTTCCGGGCATAGTAGGATTTGATCATGGCACCTTCCATCTCGTGGGGAGATTTACAGGTGGACAGGTGATCCATAAGGTCGGGATAGAAGTGTTCCAGATATTTCACCCAGCCCGGACTGCAGGATGTGATCATGGGTAGGGTTTTCTGCAGAGTAATCCGCTCAATCAGTTCATTGGCTTCTTCCATGATAGTCAGATCGGCGGCAAAGTTGGTATCAAATACTGTATCCACACCCATACGCCGAAGGGCGGCCACAATTTTACCGGTGACAATTTCACCGGGTTGGAGTCCGAATTCCTCACCGATGGCCACACGGACCGCCGGGGCAATCTGGGCTACCACCAGTTTGTCTGTATTGTTGATGGCTTCCCAGACCCGTTTCTGATCGCTCTTTTCACGAAGGGCACCCACCGGGCAGTGAACAATACACTGGCCGCAATACACACAGGCCACCGTATTCAAACTCCGGTCCATGGCCGGGGCAACGGTGCTGTTGAATCCACGGTTGATCAGGTCAATAGCCCCTACATTCTGCATTTCATGGCAGACCCGCACACAACGGCCGCAGAGAATACACTTTTCCGGATCCCGTTCAATCGCAGGACTTGCCAGGTCCAGTTTCCCTTTTCGGCGCTGTCCCACATAGCGGTAACTCCGGACCCCGTATTCCGCAGCCAGGGACTGTAAGTCACAGTTCCCGTTCCGGATACAAACCAGGCAGTCCTGAGGATGATTTGCCAACAGCAGTTCGATGATGGTTTTGCGGGCCCGGCGGACTTCCGGCGAGTTGGTTTTTACTTTCATGCCATCATAGACCGGAAAGGCGCAGGAAGGCACCAGCCGTCCCTGATCTTCCACTTCCACCATGCACATTCGGCAGGACCCAGTGGGAGAAAAACCTTTCAGGTAACAGAGGGTGGGAATACGAATGCCTTCACGCTCTGCGACTTCCAGAACCGTCTCACCCGGGTTTGCCCAAACTTCAATATTGTTAATGGTAATATTCATGTGCTTCCCTGATTTTTTTATTCCACATAAATGGCGTTAAAATTACAGTTCATCATACACTGGCCACAGCGTGTACATTTGTCGCTGATGATGTAATGGGCTTTTTTCCGTTCACCCACGATGGCATCGACAGGACACTTGGTTGCGCAGAGGGTACAGCCTGTACATTTATCGGTATCGATTTTATAGGTTAAGAGTTCTTTGCACACGCCGGCGGGACATTTTCGTTCATAGAGATGTGCTTCATATTCATCCCTGAAATAGTGAAGTGTGCTGAGTACGGGATTTGCCGCCGTTTGCCCCAATCCGCATAGGGATGTGGTGGTAATCACCTTGGCCAGCCGTTCCAGGTAGACCATCCCCTGAAAGCGGAGGAGGGCTTCTTCCGGATCATTTTCATTTTTATAGCTCCGGGTCAGCCGTTCCAGGGTTTCATAGAGTCGTTTGGTCCCTTCCCGGCAGGGGATACACTTCCCGCAGGATTCAGACATGATGAAGGTCATAAAATATTTGGCCAGATCGACCATACAGGTCGTTTCATCCATAACCACCAGTCCGCCGGAGCCCATCATGGCACCGATTTCCTTCAGATTTTCATAGTCGATAGCCGTATCGATGACGGATTCAGGGAGGGCACCTCCGGACGGTCCGCCGATTTGCACGGCCTTGAACCGGCGTCCGTCCGGAATGCCGCCGCCCACATCAAAGACGATCTGCCGAAGGGTAGTGCCCATGGGGACTTCCACCAGTCCCACATTTTTCACCTTGCCTGACAGGGCAAAAATCTTTGTCCCCTTGGAGGTGGCGGTCCCGATGGACGCATACCAGTCTGCCCCCCGGCGGATAATGACCGGTACATTGGCAAAGGTTTCCACATTGTTGATCACTGTCGGTTTACCCCACAGACCTTCGGTTGTGGGATAAGGGGGGCGGGGCCGGGGCATCCCACGGTTCCCTTCGATGGAGTTAATCAGCGCCGTCTCTTCTCCACACACAAAAGCACCGGCACCCTCTTTGATTTTCAGTTTAAAACTGAATCCACTGTTTAAAATATTGTCACCCAGCAGTCCGTACTTTTCCGCATCTGCCAGTGTTTTTCTCAGACGCCTGATGGCCAGGGGATATTCGGCACGGCAGTAAATATATCCTTCCGAGGCTCCGATGGCATAGGCTGCAATCACCATGCCTTCCACCACCCGATGAGGATCCCCCTCCAGTATGGCACGATCCATAAAAGCTCCCGGATCGCCTTCATCGGCATTGCAAATCAGGTACTTTTTATCACCTTCGGACTGACGGGCAAATTTCCATTTCATACCCGTCTTGAATCCTCCGCCACCACGACCCCGGAGACCGGCTTTCAGCATATCCTCGATCACATCCTCGGGGGACATGTTTTTCAACACGCGGCTGAGTCCCTTGTATCCTCCCCGGACAATGTATTGATCGATATTCTCAGGATCGATGATTCCGCAATTTTCCAAAACCACTTTCTGCTGGATTTTGAAAAAGGGAATATTGTTGATGACCGGCAGGTTCTCCCAACGCTTTTCACTTTTTTCGTGATACACCCCCAGCACCTTATCCCGCACCGGTTCATGATTGATCAGCGTGGTTTCAATCAGGTTGGAAACATCTTTCGGAGTCACCCGGGCATAGCTGAGACGGGGATACCCGGGAAGTTTGATATCCACAATTACCTCTTCGGCGCAGTATCCCACGCACCCGGTGGAAATCAGCTCGGCTTCAATACCGCGTTTTTCCAGCTCTTCCTTAAACGTGTCGTACACACCCTGGGCACCGTTTGCCAGTCCACAGGTCCCCATTCCCACAATAACCGCCGGTTTATCCGTCTTTTCCAGGGTCAGGCGGGACTTATACTCCCGGAGTTCCTGTGCTGTTTGGGCAGGAAGGGTAATGTCCGGGGACTCATGGATAATATCCATAAACAGATCGGGGGTGACTTTAAAGTCCATATGTTTTCGGTTTAGTATGTCTAAAAAATCCTTCATGGAATCTATCCTTTGTCTTTGAATTTTTTAATCAGCTTCTGGATGGATTTGGGAGTGAGCCCGCCGAAATACTCGTCATTGATCACGATGACCGGGGCAATGCTGCAGGCACCGATACAGGCCACGGTTTCGATGGAAAACATGAAATCTTTCGTTGTCTCTCCGGCTTTAATTCCCAGCTCCGATTCCAGGATCCGTAAAATATCCAGGGAGCCCTTTACATGACAGGCTGTCCCACGGCAGACCCTGATCACGTATTTTCCCAGGGGTTTCAGGCGGAACTGATTATAAAAAGTCGCCACACCATACACACGGCTTAAGGGGATACCAATGTGTTCGGCCACCTTTTCCAGCTGATCCTCCGGCAAATATCCGAATTCTGTCTGGATATTCTGCAACAGGGGGATCAACAAAGAGGCATCGTTCCGCGGATAGGCTTCGAAAATGGATTGATTGTTCATTTCTCTCCTCATGTTTTTCAAATCTGAAAGATATCCTTTTTCATCTGTCCAATAATAAGGAAATTTTTCTCTATTTAGGAGAAATTTTTACAGATTTTCCATCATCTGCCTATTTTATTCTTAAATATTTGAGAGAGTTTTCCAAGGGGAGAGAATTGTTGGAAGGGACGAGGGGGTTCAAGCACCTCACTGCGTTCGGTGTTCAAACGCTGCTGCGCAGCGTTCAAGGATCTCACTTCGTTCGATCTTCAATTCCGGCTATGCGGATTTTAATGGGAGATTTCTTTTTTAACACTGCGAAGCAGTGCTGGAATGCTGAGCGCAGCGAAGCAATTTAACGGCACAAAGTGCCGCTTGAATATTTAAACGCCACCTCGTGGTGTTCAAGCACATTACTGCGTTTGATGTTCAATAAAGCCCATTATTTTTTGACATATTTATCGCCTTTTAATTTGCTGCGATAGATATAACTGATAAAATTTGAAATCTTAATACTTAATGACACACACTGTTTTAGAATATTTTCATATTCTTGTTGATCAATATACTGAAAATCAAAAGCTCTATGAATCTGTGATCTTGTTTCTCCACATGAACCCTTTGCAATATACAAGAATTGAATAAATTCTTTGTTGCCTCCTCGTTCATAACCTTCCGCAATATTATCCATAATTGATCCTGATGATGATCTTATCTGATCTCTAAATCTTAAATCCTTCTTAAAAGAATTATTTTGTGTTAATTGAAAAATCTTTTGACTTAACATTCTGGCTTCTTTCCAAACCTCAATTTCTTCAAACCGCATATCCCATCCCTTAATAAATTCACCTCGAAATGATAACAACAATAAATTTAATTATCAATAGATAAATAAATTATTACTATTCCACTATATTATGATTTTCTTCATCTTGAACATCGAGCGCAGCGAGATGCTTGAATCCTTGAACGCCGAAGGCGTTTGAATGCTGAGCGCAGCGAAGCAATTGAACGGCACGAAGTGCCGCTTGAATTTTAAATCGCCGAAGGCGTTTGAAACTGCGCGCAGCAAAGTACCAATCCCTCACCACTCTCAACTCACAACTTTATTTAGCCATATAAACAAGTCTCACCGATAAGCCCGTGACAGGGTGGTGACCCGTGGGCAGATTGGAATCAGGATCCCGTTTCATGGTATTCAAGGCAAAATCGTGGGTATATCCCGCTTCTAACATGAGACCCTTACGAAAAGCCAGTCCGCCGACACATCCAAAACGGAGGGCTTTATCTTCCCGGACATCCTTCAAAATCCAGGTGATCCGGGGACCCAGCATGATGGAAGAAAGTCTTGATGTCCGGTGATGCCACTCCCGGATGATGTTGAGTTCCACACTCTGGTTTTGCTGATAAATATATCCTGCATTGATTTTGGTAAATCGAGTGGCACCGGGGGTTCCTTTAGCCAGATAGGTCATACTAAGTCCGGATCCCCAAAAAGGGACCCCCACATGGAGATTTAGATCCAATTTCGGACTCACACTCTGGTGCAGACTGTAGACGGGAAAGAGATTTTCCCCGGATAAGGCAAAACTGTACGTGCGCATGCCCGGTTCCATTTTTCCGGGATAGATGACAGGATGTCCGGCACAACCAGCCAGTCCAATCATCAGCACAAGGCTCAAAATGCTTTGCTTATATCTTTTCATACAAGATAAAGCAATTTATGCATAAGCAAATTTGAAAAAAAGTGAAAGATACCAAGATGCTTTTCCAGGTCCAGAATACGCCTTTAAAAAACCCGGAAAAAAAGTGACAACTTTCTGATGGGTGTGCTGTCTTGTGATAGAAAAACGGAGAAGCACCATGAGAATACAACTGACATTAAGAACCCTTGCTTACATCGCCCTGATCGTGATCGGTCTGTTGATGGCCAGCACCAATGATATGACCTGGATCTCGGCACGTTTCATCCTGGATCCGGTTGCCGTCATTTTTCCTTTCTAAGAAAACCCAGGAACACGCCACAAGTCCCATCGTTAACAAAACACAGTGACTTAGGTTTCACTTACCATACATCAAGGGGTCCTAATTGGGACCCCTCTCCCGTTTAAAGAGATTCTTTTTTTAAAGCATGGGGATGTTTATCCAGCCAGGCCAGAAATTCAAGGTCCCCGGCCAAAAGATCATAGTGACGCAGACTCTCCGGCCGGACCCAGTTTATACTTTGAAATACTTTATTTTGTATCTTGCCGGCAAAAGAGAGGATTTGAAAAAAATGGAGGGTGATGATTTCCCGGTGTTTGTATTGATAGGGATAGGACACGATTTTGTTGATCTCGGTCGCATGGATGGCGAGTTCTTCCGTCAGTTCCCGGATAAGGGCCTCTTCGGGTGTCTCACCTGCTTCTGCTTTTCCACCCGGGAATTCCCATTTCAAAGGATGGGGATCCCGCGGCAGACGCCTGCAAAGGAGAATTAAACCATCGGCCATGAGTATACCAGCTGATACATGTATCATGAAGATTTCTTCCGCCTGAAAATCATAAGGTTTTCAAAACGTCCTTCTTCCCCCCTTTTTAGATTTTTTATATTGCTTCGGTGAGTCCACACGATGAAAAAAGGGATGATGATACTGAAAATCAACAACCACCGGCTGATCTCATATCCCAGAAAATAGAGCACGATATGAATCAGTCCGAAAAGACCTACTGCCAGCATGGAGGCCACAGAGACATAGCCGGTGAGAAGGATAGTGAGGATAAAAACCAGGGCGCAGATCAGGACGATAATCGGCGCAATGGCTAAAACCATCCCTGTGGCGGTGGCCACCCCTTTGCCGCCCCGGAATCCTCCAAAAACCGTAAATGTATGTCCCAAAATGGCACTGACACCTGCCAAAATCATGAGTCCCACCGGATCCCCATTTCCCAACCTGGATATCCAGTATGCCGAGGCAAATCCCTTGAACATATCCAGTAAAAGGGTCACAATTCCTGCAGCCACACCCAATTGACGAAAGACATTCGTCGCCCCCATGTTGCCACTCCCAAGGGTCCGGATGTCCACCTTTTTCAGAATGTAACCCATGATCAGGGCCGTGGGAAAAGATCCGGCCAGATAAGATAAGACAATCACCCAGATATTATTCATGATTCATCTCCCTTCTCGTCTGGAGTCTTGAGGGGATCTGTGCCCCTATCGGGATTCAGATCCTGGTGAACGGTCATTCGCTTCTTTCCGGGAAAAGGCATCTTCTGCGGTGATACCATCCCCCCGGAAATCAACATTTTCAATCCTTCTTCAATGGTCAGTTTGGTATCCACCGCATCCTTCCGGGGAATAAACACCATGTAGCCTGAGGTAGGGTTGGGGGTTGTAGGGACAAACACATTGTACATGCGCATGCCGTCTGCCGCCAAAGACTGACCGGTCACAAAGCCGATGGTCCAGATCCCCTCGGCGGGATACTGGAGGAAAATCACCTTCTGAAACTCTTTCCGGCGGGATGAGCCGATAATTTCCACAATCTGCCGGGAAACGGTATATAAACTCCCCAGAATGGGCAATTTGGACAAGCGGTTTTCGATGCGCTCAAACATTTTTTTCCCCAGCCAGTGGTTCACAGAGGCACCCAGTAGGAAAATAATGAGAAAAGTGGAAATAAAGCCGATACCGGGAATGTAAAAGGGAAGAATTTCCCGGATATAACGACCGAAAATATTATCTATAAAGCCAAAAATAAACTGAAAGGTAAAAATGGTAATTCCCAGGGGAATAGCCACGATCAGTCCAGAAATAAAAGCTGTTTTTACGTTCTGCTTTCTGAACAGTTTTTTCCACGTGCTCATGGATTGTTTATTCTCCTTTGTAGATATGTTCCGGATGTTCCGGGCATGTTTTTGGGATTTTCTCTCCTTTTTTAGAATAGGGACCGGGACAAAGGTCACACAAGCCACAGATTTCACAGCGTGGATTCCGGGCGGTACACACGGCCCGGCCATGATCAATAATCATATGATTCCACTTGATCCAGTGTTCCCGGGGAAGAATTTTCTGCAGATCAAATTCCACCTTTACCGGATCGGTATGCCGGGTAAAACCCAGGTGTCTGGAGATCCTTCCCACGTGGGTATCCACCACAATGCCCGGCTGATGATAGGCCACTCCCAAAATCACATTAGCTGTTTTCCGTCCCACACCGGGCAGGCTGACCAATTCCTCCAGGGTATGGGGGACTTTCCCTTTGTATTTATCTACAATCATTTGGGATGCGGCCAGAATATTTTTCGCCTTGTGGTTAAAAAAGCCGGTGGACCGGATGACGTCGATCAATTCAGGGAGGGGTGCCTGTGCCATTTCTTCGGGGGTATTCCAGCGTCTGAAAAGTTCTGGGGTGACTTTATTCACCCGTTCATCGGTACACTGGGCCGAGAGGATGGTCGCCACCATCAGCTGGAAGGCATCCACATGGAGCAGCGAACAGGCACTGGCAGGATACATGCGGTACAGGCGATGGATAATCTTTTCCGCTCTGCGCTGTTTGGATTCACGGCTTTCGGTGTCCTTCTGTAAATTCACTTTATCATCCCTTCGGTTTCGTCGTAAATTAGCAAGGATAGAAAGGAAAGCCTAAAAATTAATACACCATGAATCTTGACCTTTTACAACATTTTCTTGAAGAAACCCCCTTGCTGAACATGCATGACGCTGCCCTTTTCGCGTTGAATGAAAAACACCGGTGGGACAAAGCCGATCCGGAAACCCGTACCCGGCAGATTTATGAATTTGTCCGGGATTCTATCGCCTACGGTTTTCCCAAAAAGCCCTTTCAGCCGGCATCGGAAGTTTTATCCGCCGGTTATGGGATGAGTGTTTCCAAAAGCATCCTCCTGATGGCCTTGCTGCGGTACGTTCACATACCCTGCCGATTTCACGGCTTTCTCATCAAAAAAGAGTTCCTCCGGGGCATTCCCGAAGATTCGGTCTATAAAAAAATCCCGCCTCTTCTGGTCCACGCCTGGGTGGAAGTCCTCCTGGACGACCGCTGGATTATTCTGGAAGGTGCCACCCTTCCCAAAGCCTTCATTGAAAAACAGACGGCGAAAATTCCCTTTGGGACCGGCGAATTCAACGGACTGGGACTGGGTGTCCATGAACTGGATAACCTTTTGTATGAATGGTCGGGGAAACATACCTATATCCAGCGGAATGCCATCCTGCGGGATTATTCTGTCTTCAATGCCCCGGATCACTATCAGATGGTTTTCGGAAACGAACTGAAAAAAATCCGGACCTATTATCCCGGAAAACGACTGATCAAAAAGCTGAACAAACACCTGAATGCTCTTCAGCCGGCATAAAACATCCTCCCGGTTCTTCCCAATCCCCTGAAAAATATTCCTGTTGACCTTCCTTCATGGCCTGAGTATCTTACCATGCGGGCAGTCGTAGAAGAGAGGAGAACCGATGATCGCAGGAACGACTGTTAAGCAGACACGGCAGACCACCCGGTCTTTTTTTATCGGACACATCAAAACAAAGGGACACTTTTTATGGATTTAAAGCGCGCTTTAGGCATTGACCCGGACGGAGGGATTCAGGTGAATCATTCCGAAAAACTGATCCAATACATCAATTTAAAACTGGCAGCCATGGGTGAACCGGTTTTTGGAACCCTCCACGACAAGGAGTTCATTGAGCTGGCCCGGGATCTCATCTACAATCACCAGGAAAAAAACCGCCTTCTGTCCAATTATTTGTGTCCGGCGGATCAGCGTATACAGAATTTCATCAACAACTATTTCAGTGATACCGATGAGGAGTGTTCTGTCCGGCTGCCATCAGACACCTTTATCCTGGACCATCACGGCATTGCCCGCATGCTGTCTATCCCGCCGGATCAAAACGAATATCACAACGGGCCGGTGTCGTCCTACCGGATTGAGCAGGGAATCCTCCATAATCCAAAGCACGACCGGCGGACCACCAAGGGAGTTTTTCATGTAAGTGAAGGGGGTTTGCCCATCCCTGATGATAAAAAGGCGGTACCTAAAGAGACCTTCCGGCGCATTTTAAAGAAGGCCCTGGATGTTCCCAAAGAGATGATGGAGCTACCCTTTACTGCTTCCCAGGATGAAAAGGCCTACGTGTGGACCTCCCTCCTGCTACGTCCCACCGTGGTTCCGGAAGTCCCGGGGTATAATGCCCGAAAAAGCATGGAAATCCGGTTTTTCGCCCCGGGTTGTCTGGTAAGCAACCTGGATTTTGTGGAATCTATTTTCGGAAATGCCGGAGACCCCTATCTTCCCCAGAATGATGCGGCGTTGGATATTGACCACTGGACGGGACACACAGGCTGCGTGATTCTGGCACCTCACCTGAACAGTCTGACCAAAAAAGAGTTGGGACTGCCACCGGTGGATAAAGCCACCAAGCGGCAAAAGCGGGACGGCATGTGCTGGGAAAAGGAGGATGA
>JASGMP010000048.1 GCA_030156395.1 Fidelibacterota bacterium | reverse complement strand
CCGTCTTTAATATTGAACCACTCTTCCGCCTGATCGCTGTAGACAAAAGCGGGATGGTTTTGGGGCATGTACTTATCCAGGTTCGTTTCCATTCGGGATTTCTGCCGGATCTGCTGCATAAAAAACACCGTGATAGCAGCAATGACCAGCAGGATTAGTCCGGCATAGAGTTTTGTTTTAAGGGGAGATTGTTTCATGTTTTCCTCAATGTTTGTTATTGTTAACTAACTTTCCAGGTAAAAAAAGCCGCAGAAACAGGAGTCTGCATTTCAGATTTCGGAGGATAAGCATCACTCTGAAGGGGAAGGGGACTCTTTTTTTCCGGTGTATAATCTGCTTCATGGCGGAATCTTTTATGATCCGTTCGCGGGTTTAAGCAGGCACTTAAGGGATGCAGTTAATTTTAACCCTTCATCCATCAAGCTGAACGGAGCACCGGTCAACTGCCATTTTTTTACAAAAAGGCGCAGGGCACCCAGAATCATCAGGATCAGGTGTTCGGCAGGGATATCCTTCCGGATTGTTCCGGCAGCCTGACCGTCATCGAGAATCGTTTTTATGACGGAGCTGTTATATTCCATAATGGAAATCACTTTATCGGAGAGGGCGGCTTCATTGCGAAAGAGTTCTTCGGCAAAAATCACGGTCACGAGGGACGGATTTTCCGTAAAGACCCGGAAGTGATTCATGAGAATATTCTCAATTTTATCCGGAGCCGGGATAGATTCATCTACCTCCTTTTCAAAGAAGCACTCATTATTATGCCGGAAAAAATCCAGCAGAGCCGAGAGAATCTCCACCTTATTGTCAAAGTGCCGGTAGATGGCAGGTTCGGATATTCCAATCCTTTTCGAGAGGTTTTTCATGGTCAGTCCCTGGATACCATATTCAGAGAGAAGTTCCAGGGAGACATGGATAATTTCTTTTTGCCGGTCCGTTTTCATATAGGCATTCCTTTTTCGGAATTTTTCTTTTCTTTTTTCATCAGGATCATATTGGCAATGGCCAAAAGTGTGAAGAGAATACCGATATAGACGTGCAGGTGTGTCATGAGGGGATTCCGGGGTTCTGTCCCCGCCCAATAGATAATCACCAGGGGGACAGATGTGATGATCAGGGCAATCAGGAAAATAATTCTCAATTTTGTCACCAGTTTCAGCATTTTTTGCCTCCTGCTTTACAGTAAGTTAGTAATTATTAACTAACGTTACAAGATTTTTTATTATCAATCGCATTCATTTAAAACGGCTCCATTAATATATGAATTTCCCTATGTTAAGCATCCCCCAGGGATAAAATAATCCCGAACCTGTTCAAATGCAAGTTTATAATATCTTTAATATATTGTAGTGTGTTGTATCTTTAATATGTGGGAGGACTATTTTTTACAAGTTGTAAGTTATTTCATCGATACAACTCCTTCACTGTTTTTTCGGCAGCCGCAATTCAAAACAATCCCCTGTGAAATATCCAGGTAACCCGAGTCCCTTTTCACGGCACAAGCAATCAAATCAATCTGCTGTCGACTGTCCACTACATAGAATTCAAGCACCGCTTTTCGGTGTTCAATCGCTGCTGCGCAGCGTTCAAGGATCTCACTTCGTTCGATCTTTAATCCCAGCTATGCGGATTTCAAAGGGTGTGACCTCTTTTTTGAACACAACGTAGCAGTGCTGAAATGCTGAGCGCAGCGAAGTACCAATCCCCCCAATCCAATCAATCAAACCAATCGAATCAATCTACTCATCAACGTCGACAGCCCATTGTTGACTCCACATTATCCTCTGCGCTCTCTGCAGTTCTGCGGGATGAAGACTCAAAACTTATTTTAGTGTTGACAAGATAAAAAGGAGTCTCTACATTTACTTGTACGGTCAACCAATCATTCGGACAAATACGATGAGACTAAACAGTGTAAAGGGAACCGGGCTTTCAACAATCTCTGTAATTTTGCTGGCCTGTTCCTTCATTTTCTTTGCCTGTGCCCCTGAAGAAGATTCCCTTATCATCGGGATTGTGGGGGATCAGTTCGGTGCTTATGATACAGAAAAAGCCCTGGATATCATGGAAAAGGGTGTGGCCATGCTTGAGAACTACCAGCCCCAGATTCTCCTCCATGTAGGAGATATGGTGGAAAGTGTCCGGGATGTGGATTCCTATGAAGATTATAAAGCCTTGTTCAACCGGGCTGCCGGCATCATGGAAAAAACCGGTTTGCCCTGGCTTGTGGCCCTGGGAGACCACGATGTGGTTCCTCCCGGATATCAACCCCTCTCCAAAGACCGGAGCCGGGAAAACTGGTTCCTGTCCCTGAGCCAGGAAACATCACTCCCCATCGATTCCCTTCCCTATTATTCATATACCCTGAACGGATACCATTTCATCAGCCTCTATAGCATGGAAAACCTTCACACCGACCCCCGGTGGGGATCCATCTTTCTTAACCAGATTACAGACAAGCAACTGGCATGGCTCAAAAAGGATCTTGAAACACATTCATCTGCAAAAGCGATTATGGTCCTGGTTCATCATCCTCAATGGTATGTGTGGTCCAACTGGTCCCGGGTACACAATGTACTGAAAGAATACAACGTAAAAGCCGTCCTTGCCGGTCACTACCACTATGATCAGGATGACGGAGAAATTGACGGTATTCGGTATCTGGTGATGGGAGCCACCGGCGGAGCCGTGAAAACTTCGGATGCCCATTCAGGGGGAACCCACATGGTGGGGCTGATGAAGCTGACTCCTCGGGGACTTGAAGATATTCGGCTGGTGGATGTCCCCGGTGATACCCTTCTGGAACTGACACCCCGGCGTTCCATGGACCGCATCCAGGCGCTCTCCTGCATGCTGGATAATCTATACCAGGACGCTCAATTCATTCACACACCCACTGAAATACCAGAAAAGGTAATCATCCGCCTTGCATCCCTGGCCAATCCCATTGATGTACCTATTCAACTTTCCATCGATACGCAACCCCGGGATTTTGAAGAAATCCGCTGGCTGAATCATCCGGATACCACACCTCCCATAACCCTTAATCCCGGGGAGCGCATCGGCTGGGCCAATTATTCCAGTACCGGCCAATGGTTTACACCTCCCCCCCTTTGGGAAGGAACAACATCCAGAAAATTTTTTGAAAAAAAGGGAAGTATTCCAGTAACCATTAAGGTATCTTTCAGCGATACCCGGACCCGGAGTATCCAAAAAACCATAGATTTTACATTTGATTAAGGAGAGTCCCATGAACGAACTTTTGGGCAAAATTGATAAATCCAGTATCGTTCCTTACTACTATCAGCTGCAGGAAGTTTTGGAAAACCTGATTGAACAGGGATATTACAAACCGGACCAGAAACTCCCTTCAGAAAATGAATTGAAAGAGTATTTGGGGATCAGTCGCGCCACGGCGCAACGGGCCATAAAAAACCTGGTGGATCGGGGATTGGCATACCGAATCCAGGGGAAAGGGACCTATGTCGCCAATAAATCCATTACTTTCAGCATCGTTACTTCCCTCAGTTTTTCTGCTGAAATGATCGGCATGAATAAAAAGGTCCACAGCAAACTGATCTGTGCCGATGAGATCAAAGCTCATAAACTGATATCAAAAATGCTGAATGCCGATGAAAACACCCGGTTTTACAGCATCCAGAGACTCCGTTATGTCGACGATTATCCCATTGCCCTTCAAACATCCTATCTGCCGGTCAAACTGGTTCCTGGTCTTATTGATAAGGATATTGAAGAGCATTCCATGTTTATGACCATTAAAAATGAATATGGGTTAAATATTGTAGATGCTCATGAAACCCTTCAGGCCGTCAAGGCCACACCCTATGAGGCGGATTTATTAAAGATCAAACCCGGAGATCCGGTCTTTCTTCTGGAAAGGATTACAAAGATTGACTCTGGCGATGTCATTGAATTCGTCAAAACAATTCTCCGGGGAGACAAAGGGAAATTTTATGTGGAAATCCTGAAAGAAGGAAATTCTTAGGAAACATAATGTCATCATTTTACTTGGCCGATTTGTATCAGACCCTCCGAAAACAAGGCAGTGTCCTTTCCCGGATCCGGTCTGTCCGTGATTTGACCAAAATGGAGTTGCAGGACGGCTATTCCTTGATTGTGGCTGTGGATTCAGACGGTGGCATCGGTCCCCGTCCCGGGGATACGGTTCCATGTCCGCCCTATGAACTGGGACGTTTTGCCATCCGGGTCCCCTTGTTGGAAGTGCTGGCTTCCGGAGCCATCCCCATGGCTGCTTATGACATGCTTACCCTTCCCATGGATGATGTGGGAAAAGAAATCCTCAGGGGTGTGCGGGAAGAAATTGAAGCGGCAGGACTCGGAAAGGATTTTCACATTTCCGGCAGTACGGAGGATAATGTCCCCACGAATATGACCGGTGTGGGAACCTGTGTGATCGGACTGGTCCATGAAGCGGATTTCCGTCCCGGTACTACAGCCCCCGGCGATTGCATTGTCTGCATCGGACTGCCAAAATCAGCACCTGCCGATACCGTACGGGTCAACGACCCGGAAATTCTGGCATCCAGGGATCTCCTGACAATTCAATCCCTGCCGGGGATTCATGATATTCTTCCGGTGGGATCCCATGGGGCTGGATTTGAAATGGACCAAATGGCCAGTTCTGCAGGCTTTACAGTTAAACCTATTGTATCCTTCCTGGATTTGAAAAAATCAGGGGGGCCTTCAACCTGTGTGATTGCATCCATGACGGAAGACGCTTTCAAAACCCTTCATACACACATTGCCTCTCCAGTCAATAAAATAGGGGTCATACAGCAGGGAAAGTGAAAGGAAAACAGATGAACGAGATTCAAAAACGCATTAAAGGCTGTCTGATCGGCGTCGCGGCCGGGGATGCCATGGGTATGCCCTCGTCCATGATGAGTCCGGAAACCATCCGGAAGGTCTTCGGCAAAATCCGGACCTTTTTGCCGGCACCGGAAGGACACGTCATACATGGCGGATTAAAAGCCGCTGAAATCACGGATGATACCCAGCAAACGCTGCTCATTGCCGACTCTATCATTGCCAAGGGGAAGGTGGATCCTGAAGATATCGGGAAACGGCTGATCACGTGGGCTGAAAAAATTGGTGCTTTCGACAGTATGCTGATCGGTCCCAGTTCTCTCCGGGCCCTTTACGCCATCCGGAATGGCAAATCGGTGTACGAAGCAGGCAGTGCCGGAGACACCAACGGGGCCGTGATGCGGATTGCCGCGGTGGGCATTTATGGAAAAGGGGATGTGAAACGAACGGTAGATGCCGTTGAGAGAGCCTGCCTGCCGACCCATAACACAAATATCGCCATTGCCGGAGCTTCAGGCATTGCCGTAGCTATCGGAAAAGGCATCATGGGCGAAAGCAATTTGTCAAACATTCTTCCGGCAGTTTATGAAGCGATTGACCTGGGGATGACCCGGGGGGTGGATTGGTACAGCGCTTCTATATCAAAACGTTTAAAACTGGCCCTGGGGATTATTAAAACCGCCAAATCGACTGATGAAGCCCGAAGGGATTTGTATGAAATCATCGGAGCCGGCGTACAAATTTCCGAAACAGTTCCTACCTGCCTTGCCCTGGCAAGCCTGGTAAACGGAAACCCTGTGGAAGCCATCCTTGCAGCGGCGAACCTTGGCGGAGATTGCGATACCATCGGGGCTATCACCGGTGCTGTCTGCGGGAGCCTGAAAGGCGTGGATTCATTCCCCGATGCCTGGACCGAACAGCTGGCGGAAGTCAATAACATTGATTTTGACGATTATGCAGAAAAATTATGGGCTATCATTCAAGAATCATCTGGAAAAGGAGAACTTTCATGAAATGGTTTAAACTTTTGACCCTTGTAGTCCTTATGTTCACACTTCTCATCGGTCCTGTGTGGGCCCAGGAAGCCGAAGAACAGGAGGAAAAATCATCCAAATCTACATCCGAAGTCATTTTAACGGAAGAGGATTTTCAAAAACACAATTGTGACAATGTAGGTGACGCCCTCCAGACCATCTCCGGTGTATCGGTAAATTCCTCCGGAGAAATTTCACTTCGGGATGTCAGTGCCTCGAAAGTAGTGGTGATTATGGATGGTCAGCGCCTGAACACACCGGGCTCCGTGGGTGTGAACGTGGCCAGCCTTCCCATCACCAACATTGAAAAAATAGAGCTTCTCAGGGGCGGCCGCTCGGCACAGTACGGTGCCGATGCCGTGGGAGGCGTCATTCTCATTACCACAAAAACAGAAACAGAATCCATAAAACCCATGAACTACGGGTTTCAGGTGTCCTATGGTTCCTACAACCGGCAGACTTACAACATCAACCATTCCTACAATAAAAAACGCCTGAACACCTTTATCTCGTTGCAGCGGGATCTGTGGGATGGGGATTTCCCCTATACCGATTATTATGGAAATGAAAAAATCCTAAAAAACAATGAGCAATCCTCATACAATCTTTTCGTTAAAGCGGGCTACCAGCTGGCGGAAGGAAAAAATCTCAGTCTTTCCACCAACTGGTATAATGCAGATAACGGTACCCCCGGCATGATTGACAATCCCACACCCAATGCCCGGCTCCGCTATGACAATAAATCCTACAACCTGACCTATGATCAGGCCATCCTTTTCAGGGATTTTAACCTGAAAGCCCAGAGTTATTTTCTGGATTATGAAACCAAATTTGATGATCCGGATGCCCTGGGCGGCGGCACACACAGCGATCATGACAATTATGCCCTGGGTCTTGAGCTCCAGCAGGGCGGGACAATTGGTGAATTTCTGAATGTGAGTTATGGATATTCCTACCGGAACGACCGGATAGAAAGCACCGATGTCGGTGAAAAAACACGAAACACCCACAGTGCCCATACGTCTTTCACCGGGATACTCCCCCTGGGAGGATTTATCTCACAACTGGAGAGTTCCATCGCCCTTCGCTATGATGCCACATCGGACTTTGAAAACGCCCTGAGTCCACGCCTCAGCCTCTCTGCCGTTCATCAGGGAGTACTGAATCTTTCCCTTGTCTCTCATATTGCCAAATCCTATAAAGCTCCCTCATTCAATGATCTGTACTGGCCCCGGGATGCTTTTGCCGTGGGAAACCCCAACCTTATGCCCGAAGACGGATTCAACTATGACATCGGCCTGACTGCCAGTTTAAAAGGGCTGTCGGTATCGGCCAATTATTTCCTGAATGAAATCGACAACCTGATTCTCTGGGCACAGGATCCGTTCATGGATAACCTTTGGACGCCAAAGAACATATCTGAAACCAGCACCCAGGGTGTTGAGACGTCCGGAACCTTGGATCTTTTTAATAATTCACTTGTTCTGAATGCTGAATACACCTACATGAAAGCCCTGGATAAAGGTCCAGATCCCAACCGGCACAACAAATACATCACATACCGCCCCAAAAACAAACTGGATCTCACAAGCACCATCCGTTTTAAAGGACTGGAATGGAATTTCATGGTCCACTATGTGGGATTGCGCTATACCAATCCGGCCAACACTCTTTGGCTGCCCGAGGTTACCACTTACGATACAAATATTTCCTACCGTTTTCCGCTGTTGAACATCCAGTGGGCATCCACCCTGGAGGTTACCAACCTGACAGACGAGGATTACATGAAGGTCCGGGGCACAGCCGAGCCCGGAAGAATGTACAAGATAACCTTGGGTGCAAATTTCTAAACACATTGAGAGCCTGTCATGCCACACAAGATCCGGCCCTTGCTCCTTTCCATCCTTCTTCTCCTTCCCGTTCTCCTGTCGGGGAACGGTCAGGGCCGGATTTGTGGTACGATTCGGTGTCATGAAAGCGGAGCGCCGCTGGGTGCCGTAAATGTCTATCTAAAAGGAACCTCGCTCGGGGCTGCATCTGAGAGCAATGGAAATTACTGCATCTATGATATTTCTCCTGGTGATTATACGGTGATCTTCAGAATGATCGGATACAAGACCCGGGAATTCCCCGGAATTTCCGTCTCTGAAGGTGAAACCGTAACACTGGATGTATATATGAATCCGACGGTTCTGGAATATGATCAGGATATTACCGTCACCTCCACCCGGGGACCCACATTGGTAACGGATGTCCCCGCATCGGTGAACGTACTGGATACAGATGCACCGGAATATCAAAATGCCCAAAACCTGGGAGAAATCCTCCAGAACATCCAGGGCGTATTCATCAAGGATCAGGGCGGATTGGGAAACACGAAAACCATCTCGTTGCGGGGTTCTACAGCAGGGCAGGTTGTTGTGTTGCTGGACGGCCAGCGCATCAACAATCCCCAAACAGGAGAAGTAGATCTGAGTACCTTGTCCCTGGAAGGAGTGGAAAAGATTGAAGTGGTGCGGGGAAGCAATTCGGCCCTCTACGGCGCTGATGCCATCGGAGGAGTTGTGAATATTATCACCCGGTCGGACGAACAGAAAAAAGGAGGGTTGCAGGGATCTGTAAAAACCACCGGTGCTTCATTCGGGACCTTTTCTCTGGAATCCACGGTGGATGCCAAAATCAAACGGTGGGATTTAAGTGGCTCCGGAAAGTATCTCCATTCAAGGGGAGATTTTACATTTACAGACAACTACGGACAGAAAAAAACACGCAAAAACGCCGATATTGAATCCACCGATTTACATGGCCGGCTTGCCACGTCTTTGGGTGAGGGTCTTTTTACCCGTCACCTGGAATTCACATTACGGCATCATGAATCGGAACGGGGGGCGCCGGGAACCATTGAACCCTATTATTACCGGGCCCGGATGTGGGATAAACAAAACCAGGCCAATATGCTTCTGAACAGCAAAATTTTTTCCTGCCTCCACGAACTGCGGTGGCAAAACTACTACTACGACTCATGGAGCCGTTATTTCAATGACGAATCCCTTCAGAAGGTGGACTCCCGATTTACAACCCGGACCGGCGGCAGTGAAATTCAGGTCCGGAGCATTCTGGAAGATTGGAGCACGCTCACTTACGGAAGCGGCATCCGGCTGGATTATATGCAGGATCACCAAACATCCGATGAAAGGTTGCGCACATCTGCCTACTTTTTTACTGTGAGTGAAAACCAGCTGCCTGTCCAAATCCTGGGAATGAAAAAGTTGTCCCTTGTCCCCTCCCTCCGCTACGACTGGAACTCCGATTATCCAAACCGCTTTTCTCCAAAGATCGGTCTGGTTTTCAATTGGGGTGAACGATGGCTGACGTCTTTGAAAATGAATGCCGGCCTCAGTTACCGGGCTCCTACTTTCAACGATTTGTACTGGCCTGAAGATGTATGGACCAAGGGGAATCCCAATTTGAGTCCGGAAAACGGCATGGACTGGGATATGGGCATCCGTCTTCAATATCCGGTGCTGAATGGTTTTTACCTTGAATCCACCTACTTTGAAAATTACCTGAGCGATATGATCATCTGGCAGGAAACAGACGGTTTGTGGATGCCCGAAAATGTCCAAAGTGCCCGGATCAGGGGCATTGAAAACAGTCTGAAATTCAGTCCTCTGAAAAATAATCTAACCTTTCAGGCCAACTACACATTTATGGATGCCCGGAACACCAACCCGGAATCCCCGGCAGAATATGAAAAAATCCTGGTCTATCGACCGAAACATACGGTGAATGTTTCTCTCACGGCACGGATTCTGCATATTTATGGGACATACAGTTATCAGTATGTAAGCAGACGATACACGGACGCCACAAATGTCTGGAAAAATTCTTTGGATCCTTACAGTCTGTCCCACATCAGTTTAGGGTATGAGATGGCATATAAAACCTTTCGTCTAACGGTGAATACACATTTGAAAAACCTGTTTGATACTGAATACAGAGTCATTAAAAACATGCCCGTTCCCGGAAGGGAATGGAGAGTTTCATTGACAGTAGAAAAGAAATAATACCATGAAAAAGGAGGTTCGGATGAATCAAAAAGTATGGGTATTGTGTGTGGCTGTTCTGTTTACAGCCTTTGGTTTTTGGGGATGTGAGGATGATCCGACAGGATCGGATACACCTGAGACATCCAGTGCCATTTATGTGCTGAATTCTGCCGCGACCAGCATTTCAGTCATCGATCTGGAGGCAGATACGGTATATAACAATGTGGCAACCGTAGGAACCTGGCCCAACCAGCTTGTTTACCATGATGAAAAATTGTATTGTGTGAACTCCGGTTCAAACAATATCATGATTTTCGATGTAGACACCTGGGAAGCCGAAACGCCGATTGCCCTGGGAGATGGAAAAAATCCCATGAACATGGCTTTCTATAACGATCGTTATGCTTTCGTCACCTGTTCCATGTCCAACCAGGTACTGAAAGTGGATATGCAGGAAAAAACCGTGGCTACGGAAATAACCGCCGGAACAGGAGCCACCGGTATCGCCATCAGCGGGGATAAAGTCTACGTATCCAATACCGGCTATGTGGGCTGGGATCAGCCCTATGAACAGGGAACGGTCACCGTGGTGAATGCCACCAATGGCGAAGTGATCAAAACCATTGATGTGGGAACCAATCCCCAGTCGATTGCTATTGCTTCAGACGGTAAACTTCATGTATCCTGCACCGGGGATTACGGCGCCAATCCCGGTGTTGCCAGTGTGATTGATCCTGCAACGGATACGGTTGTTGAGACTGTTGAAATCGGCGGAGCACCTGGTATGATTGCAACAGATCTCGTCAACGAACTGGCTTATCTGAGTGTGTGGGGTATGGGTTGCATGGTATACAGCACCACAGATTATACCATCTTAAACGATTCGGAAAACATGTTCCTTGGCAAAGGCGGATCCGGTATCCTGGTGGATACGGAAGGCTATGTCTGGGTCAGTGTTTGGGATGACGACCAGGTTGTGAAGGTCAACAGCACTGGAACTGTCCTTAAAACCTACAATGTGGGCGACAGTCCCATGAGTCTTGCACAACGTATCTATTAATCAGATGTTCGGCGGGGGAGATATTCCCCCGCCTCTTTGGAGCTTTTATGGATAGGAAAGGATCCGGAATGAAATACCGTATTCGCGACATCTCACTGGCAGAATCAGGACAGCAGAACATCGACTGGGTTTCAAAATGGATGAAAGTGGTAAACCGTCTTGCTGAAAAATTTAATGCTGAGGGAACTTTTCAGGGAAAGCGGATTGCTTTATGTATTCATTTGGAAGCAAAAACGGCCTATCTGGCCCAGACGATCCGCCGTTTGGGGGCAGATGTATGGATTACCAGCAGCAATCCCCTGTCTACCAAAGACGAAGTATGCGCCGCTCTGGCCAAAGAGGGTATCCATGTATTCGCCAAACATGGTGCCTCGGAAAAAGAATACTGGTCCTACATGGATGCCATCACCTCCGCCCGGCCTCATGCAGTGGTGGATGACGGAGGAGACATCTGCAACTATCTCCATAAGCACCCTGATTATGCAGTGAATATTGCCGGTATTTGTGAGGAAACCACCACCGGTGTAAACCGGGCAAGACGTATGGCGGCAAAAGGATTGTTAAAATATCCCTCATTGGGGATTAACGATGCTCTCAGCAAATATCTTTTTGATAACCGATATGGGACCGGGCAATCCACATGGACTGCCATCGCCCACCTGACCAACATGACCATCTCGGGAAAAACCGTAGTTGTGGCCGGATACGGATGGTGTGGCCGGGGGGTTGCCAATATTGCCTCCGGAATGGGTGCCGATGTGATCATCACAGAAATCGACCCATGGAAGGCCCTGGAGGCCCGCATGGACGGATGCCGGGTGATGCCCATGCTGGATGCTGCCCGACAAGGCGATATTTTTATTACCACAACCGGTGAGGAAAATATTCTCCGCCCTGAACATTTTATGGTTATGAAGGACGGAGCCTTTCTGGCCAATGCCGGACATTTTAACTACGAAATCGACGTCCCAGGACTGAAAAAAATTGCCGGAAATCCCGTAAAAGTCCGGAATGAAATTGAAGAATACCGGATTGATTCCAACAGGTCCATCTACTTGCTGGCACAAGGTGGTATTATCAACATTGCAGGTGGTTTGGGCCATCCCGTGGAAATCCTGGATCTGAGCTTTGGCCTTCAACTGGCTTCCCTGAACTACGTTTTATCACATCCTGAACTGAAACCGGGATACTATCCCGTCCCACGGGAGATTGACGAACTGGTAGTCCGGGAACGCCTAATGGCCGAAGGGATTTTTATAGATGAATGAATCCACAACACTTAACACCTATTGAGAGATCATTATGAGAATCACCAGTTTTTTTGGAATTTTTATCCTGATCGGACTTGCCTGGCTTTTATCGGCGAATAAAAAAAAGGTGAGCTGGCGTGTTGTTTCATGGGGATTGGGGCTGCAGCTTCTTTTTGCCCTCTTTGTGTTTATAATTCCTATCGGAACACGCTTTTTCATGGTCATCAACAAAATTGTGATCAAGGTCCTTGAGACGGCTACGGCCGGTTCCTACTTTGTGTTTGGCAGGCTGGCCCTTGGACCGGGCACCATGAGTGAATCAGGGGAAAGTTCTCTGGGATATTTCCTGGCTTTTCAGGCCCTTCCCACCATTATCTTTTTTGCCGCGCTGGTGGCCATCCTCTACCATCTGGGGATCATGAACCGGATCATTCAATGGTTTTCCTATGCCTTTACCAGGCTCATGAGAATCAGCGGGGCCGAATCCTGCAGTGCCGCATCAAATATCTTTGTCGGTATTGAATCAGCCCTAGTTGTAAAACCCTATCTGAGTAAAATGACCCGTTCGGAATTGAATACAATCCTTACCTGCGGCATGGCAACCATTGCTTCCAGTATGCTGGCAGTATATACTTTTATCCTGAAGGGAGAATTTCCCATGATTGCCGGACACCTGGTGTCCGCTTCCATTATGAATGCACCGGCAGCCATTGTTATCTCAAAAATCCTCCTTCCGGAAGACGGATCCCCTGTAACCCTGGGACAAAACATCCGGCCTCACTATGAAAAAGATCCTAATCTGTTTGCAGCTATTATTAATGGTGCCAATTCGGGTGTTAAGCTGGTTGTGGGCATTGTTTCCATGCTCATTGCTTTTCTGGGTTTGGTTGAGTTGGTGAATGTGGCCATCGGTTTTGTGGGGTCACCTATGAACAATCTGCTGGGAACACACATTAACTGGAGCCTGGAAGGATTTTTGGGATATCTCTTTTATCCCCTGACCTTTATCATCGGTATTCCCGTCAGCGATGTGGCCACCCTGTCGCCCATCATTGGCCAGCGACTTATTTTGTCTGAAGTCACGGCCTTCCAGAATCTGTCAATCCTTATCCAGTCCGGTGCTGTGCAATCTCCAAGGTCCATGGTGATTGCCACCTATGCC
>JASGMP010000047.1 GCA_030156395.1 Fidelibacterota bacterium | reverse complement strand
TGGGAGCGGGGACCGGTATGCTGCTGCTGGATTTACCCTTTCTCCATCCTGAAACACTCTTTTTGGGTGCCATCAGTACGGCTACCTCTGTGGGTATTACTGGCCGGATTCTGACAGAACGGCGGAAAATGGATACACCGGAAGGGGTCACCATTCTGGCAGCTGCCGTGATTGATGATGTTCTGGGAATTGTATTACTAGCCGTGATTCTGGGCATGATTCCAGTTCTGAATGATTCCGGACAGTCTGTAAATTGGGGATATGTACTCCGCCTGGGGGCCGAAGCAATCGGTGTGTGGCTGCTGTTTACCATCCTCGGACTGATCTTTTCTAAACGGATCAGCAATTTTCTAAAGCTTTTCAAGGGAACTAACGTTCCCGCTATTATGGCGTTCGGTTTGGCCCTGCTTTTAGCAGGAATTTTTGAAAAAGCCGGACTGGCCATGATTATCGGAGCTTATGTGATGGGGCTCAGCCTGTCTAAAACAGATCTAAACTATGTTATCCAGGAATCCTTGAAAAGCCTTTATCTCTTTGCCGTCCCCGTCTTTTTTGTCGTTTCCGGTATGATGGTGGATTTGAGTGTTTTCAGCTCCCAGACCATCATCTTTTTAGGACTCGTATATACCCTAGGTGCGATTTTGGCCAAAGTCCTGGGTTGCGGCATTCCCCTGCTTTTTATGAAATTCAATCTTTTAGGGGCTCTCAGAGTGGGATTCGGCATGGCACCCCGGGCCGAAGTAGCTCTCATCATTGCAGGAATTGGTCTCAGTGCCGGACTCCTAAGCCGGGATGTCTTTGGTATGGTCATTTTTATGAGTATGCTCACAACCATATCTTCCCCACCTATTCTGGATTCCCTCTTTAAAAAAGAAAAAAATGGGACGACGGAAGAATTACTCCCAACAGAAAGTGTGATCACCGAGTTTTCCTTACCAACCCTTGAAACAGTGGAATTTGTCTCTGCCAAAAGTCTTCAGCTCTTTCGGGATGAGGGCTTTTTTATCAATCAGATGGAGATGGACCACAAATATTATCATATCCGGAAGAATGATATTTCCATTACCATGATCTGCAAACCCAATGGTATCTATTTTGAAAGTTCTCCTGATGATACCCATTACGTAAAAACTCTTATGTATGAATCCTTTGTGGAACTCAATGAAATTATCAATGATCTGAAAGATATTACTAAACCTGAAACTTTGAAGAATGATTTCATGGAAGGAAAAGATGACAAGCGGGTGAACCTTAGGCGGGTCCTGGATCCGGGCTGTATCCGGCTCAATCTGAGAGGATCCACCAAGAAAGAAATTATTGAAGAACTGGTAGATATTCTGGATTCCCAGTATCAGATCACTGATAAAAAAAAGGTGTTTGAGGCTGTTTGGGAACGGGAACAGTCTTTCAGTACAGGCATGAAAAACGGTCTGGCCATTCCCCATGCGCGGACGGACTACGTAGGATCCATTACCCTGGCAGTGGGAATTCATCGGAAGGGTGTGGATTTTGAATCTCTTGATGGAGAACCTTCCCGGGTCTTTGTGCTCCTTCTTTCCCCAAAACACAAGACAGTCCCCCATATCCAGATCCTGGCCCACATTGCAGCCGTTATGAGCAAGGATAATGCTATCCAAAGAATTTTAGACTGCAAAACTCCTCAGGCTGTTTATCAATATCTTACCGAAAGTGAAGGATAATCAGAAAGGGAGCATATATGGAATGGAGAGCCAGCCATATTCTTGTCCGGGATAAATCACTGGCCGATGCGATGATCAAGCGATTAAAATCAGGTGGATCTTTTGAAAAACTTGCTCGGGATTTTTCAACGTGTCCCAGCAAAGGAAAAGGAGGGGATCTGGGATGGTTTTCTGAAGGACAGATGGTAAAACCTTTTGAAGATGCCGTAAAAAAGGGGGCTAAAGGACGGATTCTGGGGCCGGTGAAAACCCAATTTGGATATCATATCATTCGGAAGACCGGTGAACGGGAAGAGAGTTAAATTGCCTATCCTATGAAATATTAGTAAATTTTAAGTATGTATTAAGGTAAAAATCATATTCCGGAGAATTTGAATGATCAACCCAGATAGCAGGACCCTTAAGGTTTTAAAGGAAAAAGCACATACACTTCGTGTGGATTGTGTCCGTATGATTCATCAGGCGGAATCAGGGCACATTGGTGGTTCTCTTGGTTTAGCGGATATTTTTGCCGCTCTTTTTTTCAAAATATTAAATCATGATCCCTCCAATCCCGACTGGGAAGGCCGCGACCGTTTTATCTTATCCAATGGCCATGTGGCTCCCATTCTCTATGCCTCCATGGCCCATGCCGGATATTTTCCCGTGGAAGAACTCATGACTTTACGTAAACTGAACAGTCGTCTTCAGGGACACCCCAGCCGGACCAATTTACCGGGGATTGAAATATCCACCGGGAGTTTGGGACATGGCCTGGGTGTTGCCGTGGGGATGGCTCTTGCCGCCCGGCAGAAAAAGGCATCACACCGGATCTATTGCTCTATTGGAGACGGGGAATCCCAGGAAGGTTCTATCTGGGAAGCAGCCCTGAGTGCCGGTCACCACAAACTGGATAACCTGACCGTTTTTATGGACCGGAATTTCATTCAGATTGATGGCAATACGGAAGATATTCTTGCTATGGAACCCATGGCAGATAAATGGAAAGCTTTCCGCTGGAATGTCATTGAAGCCAATGGCAATGATTTCGACGATATTTTTAAAGCGTTTGATATGGCCCAAAATAATAAGGGAAAACCTTCGATCATTCTTTTCCGAACCAAATTGGGATTTCCCGTCTCTTTTATGGATGGTGTGTCAAAATGGCACGGTACCCCACCCAAGGACGAGGAAGCGGAAAAAGCACTTCAGGAAATTGAAGCCTATTATCAGGGGGGAGACGACTCATGACATACTTTCTGGATAAAGACGTTTTTACACAGGTCCAGAAGAAACCCACCCGGGATGCCTTCGGTCTGGCAACATCGGCTATGGGTGAAACGGATGACCGGATTGTGGTGTTAACTGCGGATGTCTCGGGATCGGTACGGGCAAACTGGTTTGCCGAAAAATTTCCCGAACGCTTTTACAATATGGGAATTTCCGAACAGAATATGGTGGCTGTGGCCGCCGGGATGGCCCGAGAGGGGCTCCTGCCTTATGTTTCAACCTTCGGCGTATTTATTACCGGTCGGTGTTATGACCAGGTGAGGGTGTTGCTGGCTTATTCCAACACCAATGTTAAACTGGTGGCAACACATACCGGCATCACCGTCGGTGAGGATGGGGTCAGCCACCAGATGCTGGAAGATGTGGGCCTGATGCAGACTTTACCCCGTATGCGTGTGATTGTCCCCTGCGACACCCGGGAAGCTGTCAAAGCTCTGACAGCAGTCAAAGAGATGGAAGGCCCTTTTTATATCCGCCTGGGGCGGCAAAGTGCTCCCTTGGTAACATCAATAGAGGCTCCTTTTGAGTTGGGAAAATCCCTCATGCTTCAGGATGGAGAGGATGTAACAGTCATCGCCAACGGCGTGCTGGTCTATGAAGCCCTTATGGCGGCTCAAATCCTCGCAGAGGAAAATATTTCCGTCCGTGTGTTGAATATGCATACTGTCAAACCCCTGGATCATGAAGCCCTTATGGCGGCTGCCCTGGAAACAGGAGCTTTTGTCACGGCGGAAGAGCACCAGTGCCTGGGTGGGCTCGGAAGTGCAGTGTCGGTGTGGAGTACGCAAAATAAACCGGTACCTATTGAAATGGTGGGCATGAAAGATCAGTTCGGACAGTCCGGAAAAGCCGATGAGCTCCTCGATTACTACCATCTTAGGGCTCCCGATATTGCTCAGGCTGCCCGGAAAGTTCTCAAACGAAAATGATATGATGAGAACAGAATTTACCAATCCTGCCTGGAAGGAACAGGAAGAAGAACTGGAAACAACTCTCAGGCCTGTTGCCCTGAAAGAATTTGTTGGACAACAACGCCTGGTTGAAAAGCTGAAAATCTATATTGAGGCAGCTAAAAAGCGTGGAGAGCCCTTGGACCATGTGCTTCTGTTCGGGCCTCCCGGACTTGGAAAAACCACTTTGGCTCACATCATCGCCCATGAGTTAAACGCTGGAATCAAGGTTACCTCTGGACCGGTGCTGGAGCGGGCAGGTGATCTGGCGGGTTTGCTGACCAATCTGAACTTTTGCGATGTGCTTTTCATCGACGAGATTCACCGAACCAACCGGGTGGTGGAAGAATATCTGTACTCTGCCATGGAGGATTTCCGTATTGACATCATGATTGATAAAGGTCCCAGCGCCCGGAGTATTCAGCTGGATTTGGAAGGTTTTACCCTGGTGGGGGCTACAACCCGGGCAGGACTTCTGACCTCTCCCATTCGCGCCCGCTTTGGGATTGTTCTTCGCCTGGATTACTACAATTTTGAAGATCTAACTCGTATTATCACCCGATCCGCGGAAATATTGAATATAAATATTACACCGAAAGGTGCCGCCGAAATTGCCCGTCGCTCCAGGGGAACTCCCCGGATTGCCAACAGACTTCTTCGGCGATGCAGGGATTTTGCCCAGGTGAGGGCTGATGGTGTGATTACCCTGGAAACAGCCCGGGATGCTCTTGAAATGCTGGAAGTGGACAATCTGGGACTTGATGAGATGGATCTTCGTATTTTGAAAACCTTAGTGAAGACCTTTGAAGGAGGACCGGTAGGACTCCAGAACCTGGCGGTTGCCATCGGAGAGGAAGCGGAAACCATCGAGGAAGTCTATGAACCCTACCTGATTCAGGAAGGATTTCTGAAGCGCACTTCCCGCGGACGGATTGCTCTGCTGCGGGCGTATGAACACCTGAACCTGGAACTTTCGAACCCAAAGAGACAGGAGACACTCTTCAATGACGAAGTTTGAAATTTTTGATACCCAGCCCAAAACATACCGGCTGTCGGATTTTGATTATGAATTACCGGAGCAACTCATCGCCCAGTATCCGACAGAAAAACGGGGCGATTCACGGATGCTGGTCGTCCACTCTGAAACAGAGAAAATGGAAGATAAACATATTCAGGATCTTGTGGATTATCTGGAGCCAGGGGATTGCCTCGTATATAACGATACCCGGGTATTTCCGGCTAAACTGATTGCCAAAAAGGATAAAACGGACGCCGCTGTGGAGGTTTTTCTTTTACGGGAACTGGAAAACCAAATCTGGGAAATCCTGGTCAAACCAGCCCGAAAGGTCCGCATTGGAAATAAACTCCGCTTTAATGAAGATATTTACAGCGATGTGATTGATAATACCGTCTCCGGTGGGCGGGTGATTAGGCATAATTGCTCCAATGAAGAATTTATGGAATTTGTCCTGAAAGAAGGACACTCACCCCTTCCGCCCTATATTACCCGGGATAGTGAACCTATGGACCGTGAACGATATCAAACCATTTTTGCTAAAAACCCTGGTGCTGTTGCAGCACCGACTGCCGGCCTCCATTTCAATGTGGAACTGGTTGAGAAAATCAAAAATAAAGGGGTGAAAATGGTCCCCATTACTCTCCATATCGGTCTGGGGACATTCCGGCAAGTGATGGTGGAAGATCTGCACCGCCATCACATGGATTCGGAATACTTTAAAATTTCCGAATCATCGGCGGAAACCATCAATGCTGTAAAAGAGAAGGGGAAACGGATTATTGCCATGGGTGCCTCGGTAGTAAGAGCCCTGGAATCCTCCCTGATTACAGGCACCGAAGTAAATCCGAAAGAGGGGTGGACCGACAAATTTATCTTTCCACCCCAGGAAATCAAGGTGGTGGATGCCTTATTGACCAATCTGCATCAACCCAAATCTACCTTATTGATTCTGGTGGCCTCTTTTGTGGACCGTAATATTCTGTTGAAGGCTTATAAGTATGCCGTGGATAAAAAGTACCGGTTTCTCTCATACGGTGATGCCATGTTGATTCTTTGAGTTTTATGCAAACCTTAGCCCATGAAAGTGTCTCCATTATTATTCCCGCTGCTGGTCAGGGAACACGGATGGGCACTTCAATCCCCAAACCCTTTCTTTCCATCAAAGAAAAACCCATCCTGTGGTATACCCTTGCCCGTTTTCTGACCAATCCCCTCGTGTCTGAAATTATTCTGGTGGTGACTCCAGCCATGTGGGAGGATACTGAAAGCCTTGTTGCTTCCCTGAAATCTGCTATCCCTGTAAAAATCCGGGAAGGAGGAAAGGAACGGCAGGATTCTGTTTGGGAGGGTATTCAGGCTGCCGCCCCGGGAAACAGCGTGTTGGCGGTCCATGACGCCGTCCGACCCTTTTTTGCCCCTTCTGTACTTCATGACGGTATGCAATTGTTAAAAACGTTCCACGGTGCTGCTGCCGGTGTGCCGGTGGTTCATACGATAAAAAAAACGGAAGGACAGAAAATCATAGAAACAGTACCCCGGGATTCTCTGATACAGGTCCATACACCCCAGCTTTTTCATGCTTCTATCCTGAAAAGGGTATATGAAAAAGCTTTTTCCGACAATTTTTATGGCACGGATGAGTGTATGCTGGCAGAACGGTATGGCTATAAACTGGCTGTGATTCCGGATACACCTGAAAATGTGAAAATAACCACGCCCTTTGATCTGCAAATGGCGGAAATGCTGGTAAAAAAATATGAATCTTCGTATTGGCCAGGGATATGACGTCCATCGCCTGACAGAAGGACGTCCCCTGATTCTTGGCGGTGTGACCATCCCCCATTCCAAAGGTCCAGCAGGGCATAGTGATGCCGATGTATTGACCCATGCCGTGATGGATGCCCTTCTGGGTGCTGCCGCCCTGGGGGATATCGGGACCCATTTTCCCGATACAGACCCGGCTTATCACAATGCAAACAGCTTGAAACTCTTGGAGAAGGTGGTTTCTCTGCTGGAACAACATGGATATGCCATCGTAAATGTGGATGCGACATTGATCCTTCAAAGACCGAAAATAGCTCCCTTCATCCTTGAAATCCGGAAAAACCTCTCCCAGGTGATACATATTCCCCTGGAAACAGTCTCCGTAAAAGCCACTACCGAAGAAGGATTGGGATTCACCGGTATGGAAGAAGGGATTACGGCAATGGCCGTTTGTTTGATAAGAGGAAGTTGATAGTTGGCAGTTGGCAGTTGGCAGTCGACAGTTGGCAGTCGGCAGTCGTCAGTCGACAGTTGGCAGTCGGCAGTCGGCAGTTGATGGATTAGATTGATTAGATTGATTTGATTGGGGGATTGGCACTTCGCTACGCTTAGCGATCAAACGCCTTTGGTGATCAAAAATTCAAGCGGCACTTTATGCCGTTCAATTGTGTAGCTGCGCTCAGCATTTCAGCACTGCTACGTCGTGTTCAAAAAAGAGGTCACCCCTTGAAATCCGCATATCTGGGATTGAAGATCGAACGAAGTGAGATCCTTGAACGCTGCGCAGCAGCGTTTGAAAGCCGCGTAGCGGCTATTGAATACCGAACGCAGTGATGTGCTTGAATAACACGAAGTGAGCGCTCAACATTTCATCATCTTAACGTTTCAACGTAAAAAGGAACCACAATGACCGTCATTGTCCGTTTTGCGCCCAGTCCCACAGGGTATTTGCATGTGGGAGGACATAGAACTGCTTTATACAATTATCTGTTTGCCCGGAAGCACGGGGGACGATTTATCCTTAGGATTGAAGATACGGATCAATCTCGTTATGTGGAAGGAGCTGTAGAAAATCTGGTGAAAAGTCTTCGGGCCATGGGACTGGATTGGGATGCAGGTCCGGATAAGGAAGATGAAAAAGGCCCCTATTATCAAAGCCAGCGTCTGGAAATATACCAAAGGGAAATTCACCGCCTGATTTCTACCGGTAAGGCATACCGCTGTTTTTGTTCATCTGAACGACTGGCGGAACTTCGGGAAAGACAGCTTGCTGCCGGGGAGTCACCGGGATATGATGGTCGATGCCGGCATTTAGATCCTCAGGAGGCGGAAAAACGGGCTCTAAAAGAACCCCATGTCATCCGGATGCGCGTTCCCGATGACGGTGCCATGACCTTTCACGATGTAATTCGTGGAGAAATAACCGTGGAATTCAGCCGCGTGGACGATCAGGTGCTGATGAAATCCGATGGGTTTCCCACCTATCACTTTGCCAATGTGGTGGATGATCACTACATGGGGGTGACCCATGTGATCCGGGGAGAAGAATGGTTACCTTCCTTGCCCAAACATCTGCTTTTATATGATGACCTGGGCTGGGAAGCACCGGTCTTCGCCCATTTACCCCTTCTGCTAAATCCGGATAAATCCAAGCTTTCCAAACGCCAGGGCGATGTAGCGGTGGAAGATTACCTGGCTAAAGGGTATTTGCCTCAGGCTTTGAATAATTTTCTGGCTCTTCTGGGCTGGAATCCCGGTGACAACCGCGAGATATTCTCGATGGATGAACTGATTGAGCGATTTTCCCTGGATCGGGTGAATAAAGCGGGAGCGGTGTTCAACACTGAAAAACTGGACTGGATGAATCATCAATATATTCAGGCCATGGAGGATGCCGATTATCTGAAAGAAGCCCGTAAGTGGTTGTCCGGCATTGTGCTGAATGACCGGGGTGATGCTGCTCTCCTGGCCGTTAAATCCGGGCTTACACGTTTTGATGAAATCCCGGATAAACTGGCTCCCTTTGTGTCCAGAGTTTCCTTTCCCCAAGAAGGAGAAGCAGCCGAGCTGATGGCTGCTGAATCCACCCGCACAGTCCTTCAGACCTTAAAAGAAAAACTTCAGACCCAGTCCCTGAATAATCCGGCAGGATTTTTTCCCCTGATGAAAGGGGTGCAGAAAGAAACAGGCATTAAAGGCAAAAACTTGTGGATGCCGGTCCGTATTGCCTTAACAGGCGAACTTCACGGACCCGAACTGAATGTCATAGCCTATTATCTGGGGAATGAGGAAATGATCCGCCGTCTGGAAAAAGCCCTGAAAGGCGCTTGATGAAAGTTTCCCTAAAAGCGTATGCAAAAATTAATATCGGCTTACGGATATTAGGGCGCAGACCGTCAGATGGATACCATGTGCTGGAAACAATTTTCCAGGAGTTGAATTTTGCCGATGAAATTTATGTGAAGGTGAATCATTCAGGACGCTTTATCCTGGAATCCAACCGAAAGGATATTCCCCTGGATGAATCTAACCTCATCCTGAAAGCTGTAAACATCTTAAAACCCTGGCTGCCGAAAGATCTGGGAGCGGATATCTTCGTGGACAAACAGATCCCGCCGGGTGCTGGACTGGGAGGTGGATCTTCCAATGCGGCGGTTATCCTGAAATTTTTCCGGACTTTGTGCCATCATGAACCTCCTCTCGAATCCCTGGCCTTCTCTTTGGGTGCAGATGTCCCCTTTTTTCTCACAGGGGGAACAGCTTATGCTACAGGTATTGGGGATGAACTGAAACCAATCTCCATTCCTTTGGACTGGATTGCCGTGCTGGTGATGCCCCCTTTTTCGATTTCAACGAAACAAGCTTATCAGGATTTGAGAATTTCCTTGACTGATACGGTAAAAAAAACTAACATTCCAAGTTATTTGAGCCAGGGATTTGCCTGGCGGTTTTTTGAAAATGATTTTGAAAGGGTGATTATTCCGGCATATCCACAAATCGGAGTGATAAAATCCGCGCTGCTTGAAGCGGGAGCGGAATTCTCCGCTTTGTCGGGTTCCGGCTCGACTGTGTATGGAATATTCTGCTCTGACGACAAGGCCCGTTCCTGTATCACCAGATTACAGGATTACGGCCGCATTGTTTTGTGTCAACCGCGGGGTTTGACATGATACTCGGGGGTCGTCTAATGGCAGGACAGCGGGTTTTGGTCCCGTCAATAGGGGTTCGACTCCTCTCCCCTGAGCTTATTCATACATATCACAGTCCTTTATTAACCCAAATCAGAGGTGTAAGCCCATGTACGGTGAATTAAAAGTTTTTTCCGGCAGTTCCAACCGGCCATTGGTGGAAAAAATCTGTGAAAAACTGGGAATCAAGGTGGGCCCCCTGACCATTAAACGCTTCAGTGATGGGGAAATCTGGGTCCGCTTTGAAGAGAGTATCCGTGGCAAGGATGTTTACATTATCCAGTCTACCAATCCCCCTGCGGAAAATTACATGGAGCTTCTGCTAATTTTGGACGCAGCCAGGCGGGCGTCAGCTGCCCGTATTACGGCGGTTCTGCCCTACTATGGTTATGCCCGGCAGGACCGGAAAGACCAGCCCCGGGTACCCATTTCGGCACGGCTGTTCATGGATTTGCTGGTTAAGGCCGGGGCGGACCGGATTATGGCGATGGACCTTCACTCCACCCAGATTCAAGGCTATGTGGATGTTCCCTTCGATCACCTCTATTCCCGTCCGGCCCTCCTTGAACACTGCCTTTCCCTGAATGAGGATACCAGCAGCGACCTGGTGATTGTCGCCCCCGATATGGGTAGTGTCCACCGGACCCGCAGTTATGCCGGTGTATTGAACCGGAGCCTCGCTATTATTGACAAACGGCGGACCAGTCATAACCAGTCTGAGGTAATGCACCTGATTGGTGAAGTGAAAGGGAAACGGGCCCTCATCGTGGATGATATGTGTGATACTGCCGGGACTCTGGTAGCCGGTGCCCGAAGGCTGAAAGATTTGGGCGCTCTGGATATCTATGCTATGTTCACCCATCCGGTTTTATCTGGAGATGCCATTGAACGCATCAAGGATTCACCCATCGACCGGGTGATCACCACGGATACCATCTATCTCCCGGAAGAGAAACGGATCCCCAAAATAGAAGTGGTCTCTGTAGCGGATATTTTTGCCGAGGCCATTCAGAGAACAAATAATGAAGATTCTATCAGCGTTCTTTTCAGATAGAAATCAACGGATAACAGGAGATAAAATAACATGACAGAAGCAGTAAAACTGAATGTTTCTAGGCGAGAAGAGCGGGGAAAAGAGAAAATGAAAAAGCTCCGGAACACCGGACGGATCCCTGCGATCTACTACACCCATTCGGAAAAACCCATTCCGTTAAGTGTGAATTTGCTGGAATTGCATAAAGTATTGAAAACCGGCGAACGCCTTATCGATCTTTACGTGGATGACGCAAAAAAACCCCAAAAAGCCATTTTTAAGGAATTGCAATACCACCCGGTGACAGACGAAATTGTCCATATCGATTTTCAGGGTGTAAGCCTTCAGGAAATGATTGAAGTGGAAGTCCGCATAAATTTCCTGGGGACACCTCCCGGACTCAAAGAGGGTGGTGTGGTGGATACGCACCTGTATGAGCTGCAGGTTCGCTGTAAAGCTGGTGAAATTCCCCATGAGCTGGATGTGGATATCAGTGGCCTTCACATGAATGAAAGCCTCCATGTAGGTGATTTGACATTTGAGGGGATTGATATTGTAACCCCTGCCGATGCCCTGATTGTTGCTGTTACACCTCCTTCCAAGATTTCACTGGCTGAAGAAGAAGCTGAAGAAGCTGAAGAGGAACTGGAAGGGGAAGAGGCTGAAGAAGAAACTGAAGGATCTGAAGAGGAATAAAAGGGAGTCATGAAGGTGATTGTAGGATTGGGGAATCCCGGAAAAAAATATGCACAAACCCGCCACAATCTGGGCTTTATGGTTCTGGATGAACTGGCAAATCGTCACGGATTGGCATTTAAATCCGGCCGGGGTGCCTACCTGGAATCCCGCATGTCCGACGGATCCCTTCTGGTGAAACCCATGTCTTTTATGAACCTGAGTGGTCAGGCCCTGGCGGATGTATCCAGACGATATCCCCTGAATCCCGGGGAAACTCTCCTCATTCATGATGATCTGGATGTAGATTTTGGGCGGCTGAAAATCCGTCCGACCGGTTCTGCCGGTGGGCATAACGGACTCAAATCCATCTTCGGTGTGTTGGGGACTCAGGATATTCCACGGATTAAAATCGGCATTAATACTCCGGAACGCCGACAAACCGATGCCGAGATTTATGTTCTCAAACCTTTTTTGCCGGAAGAATGGGATACAGTAAAAGAGATGGTTCAAAAAGCTGCAGATGCGGTGGAACTTTTTTTGAAAGAGGATCTGAACACCGTCATGAACCGTTACAATCGTTTGGAAAAGGAAAAAGATTCCGAATCTGTTTCTGATGGTGAAGCAAAGGAGGTAACATCATGACTCACTGGACTCTTATCATGGTCCCTGCGGTGGGTGCCCTGGCCCTGGTCTATGCCTTGATTCGTTCCGGGTGGATTACCAAGCAGGATCCCGGTGAAAAGGAGATGGTGGAAATTTCCCGTCATATCCGGGAAGGCGCTATGGCATTTCTAATCCGGGAATACCGCGTATTGAGCCTCTTTGTCCTGGTTGTTGCCATTTTGCTGATTCTAAGCAACACCGGGCTTTTACGGCTTGTCGCCCTTTCGTTTATCACCGGTGCCCTCGCCAGTGCTCTGGCGGGATTTATTGGCATGAGGGTGGCAACCGCCGCCAATGTCCGCACAACTCAGGCAGCCAAAACAAGTCTGGCAAAAGCCTTGGTCATTGCCTTTTCCGGCGGGTCCGTTATGGGACTTAGTGTGGTTGGTCTTGGACTTCTGGGGCTGGGTTCTCTATTTTGGGCTTATGTCCGTTATCTGGGCAGTGATCCTATGACTATTCAACAGACGGTGTTGCCAATCCTGAGCGGTTTCAGCTTGGGTGCCAGTTCTATTGCTCTTTTTGCCCGTGTGGGCGGAGGCATCTATACGAAAGCCGCCGATGTGGGGGCGGACCTTGTAGGAAAGGTAGAAGCCGGAATTCCTGAGGATGATCCCCGGAACCCGGCGGTGATTGCCGATAATGTGGGCGACAACGTGGGCGATGTGGCCGGTATGGGAGCCGATTTGTTTGAATCTTACGTGGGATCCATCATTGGAGCCATGGTGCTGGGAGCTACCGTCTCTGTTGACGGCGGGTTTTCCGGCGGTTTTGTTATGCTGCCCCTGATTCTGGCCGCCGTGGGGATTCTTGTCTCTCTGGTGGCCGTGTTTCTGGTCCGGGGGAGTGAAAAAATTAAACCTCAAACAGCTCTCAATATCAGTGAATACGGCGCTGCCATCCTCATGATAGTTTTTTCCTGGTTTGTAATTACCCGGGTTTTACCCTCCGGCACCTTTGATTCCGGGCGCATGGCAGGATTGTCTGCCTCCGGTGTGTTTACTGCCACCTTTTTTGGGATTCTGGCAGGAACGCTTATCGGACTTATTACGGAATATTTTACGGCAGAAAACAAGTCCCCTGCAAGACACGTGGCCGATGCAGCTTCTTCCGGGTCTGCAACCAACATTATATCCGGCCTGAGCATGGGAATGAGAAGTACAACCCTACCGATTATTGTTCTCGCGGGGACCATTATGGTTGCCTATCACTTTGCCGGTCTCTATGGCATTGCTGTTGCAGCCCTGGGTATGCTGACAACTATTGGTGTCCAACTTTCGGTGGATGCGTTCGGACCCATCGCGGATAATGCCGGTGGAATTGCCGAAATGGCCGGACTGAAGAAATCTGTCCGTAAGCGGACCGATGCCCTGGATGCGGTGGGAAATACCACAGCTGCTATCGGTAAAGGTTTTGCTGTAGGTTCGGCAGCTTTAACGGCTTTGGCTCTCTTTAATGCCTATAAAACGACGGCAGGCATTGATCAGATTGATTTGACCGAACCCCGGATTATGGCCGGACTCCTTATTGGCGGCATGCTCCCCTTTCTTTTTACATCCCTGGCCATGCAAGCGGTAGGTGATGCGGCTTTTTCCATGATTACAGAGGTGCGGCGGCAGTTCCGGGAAATCAAAGGACTCATGACTGGTGAAGCCAAGGCTGATTTTAAACGCTGTGTGGATATTTCCACGAAAGCGGCTATCCGTAAGATGGTTCTTCCCGGACTTCTGGCTGTGGGTGTGCCGGTCCTTGTGGGCTTCTATGACCCGAGTATGCTGGCCGGCGTATTGGCAGGGGCTACGGTTACCGGTGTCCTGATGGCGATTTTTATGGCCAATGCAGGGGGTGTTTGGGATAACGCAAAAAAATATATTGAAAACGGACACCTTGGAGGAAAAGGGGGCGATGCCCATAAAGCTTCCGTGGTGGGTGATACCGTCGGCGATCCTTTTAAAGATACAGCCGGCCCATCCCTCAACATCCTCATCAAATTGATGTCCATCGTCTCCCTTGTGATTGCACCCATCATTACATAAGGAGAAGATTTGATAATTGAAACTTGTACATCGATACAACTTCCTTGTAGAGGTTTACTCGATGACCTACATGAAAAGAAGGAAAATTGAATGATCGACTACTCAAAACTCAATTCATCCTGTGAAATGCTCAACAGCCATCTGACGGACCAGGCCCCCTGTTTCACCGGATCATCATTCATCATTCATCATT
>JASGMP010000046.1 GCA_030156395.1 Fidelibacterota bacterium | reverse complement strand
ACTGATTGTTCCCATCGCCATGGAAAAAGAGTTGCGGTTTGCCATCCGTGAAGGCGGACGGACCGTAGGTGCCGGTGTTGTGACGGACATTATTGAATAAAATAACCCTTTGAGGACCGACCATGCGTGATACAATTATCCTGGCATGCAGCGAATGCAAACGTAGAAACTACACGACAACAAAGAACAAACGTAAACATCCTCAACGTGTAGAATACAAAAAATACTGTCCCTGGTGTCAGACGCATACGGTGCATAAAGAGACCCGGTAATTTGTTTGGACAGGTCCGTAGTTCAATTGGCAGAGCAGCGGTCTCCAAAACCGCAAGTTGGGGGTTCGAATCCCTCCGGACCTGCGAAGAAGAGAGGAAATAAAAGATGTTCAAAAAAATACGTGATTTCCTGGTAAGCGTCCAATTCGAGATGAAGAAGGTAACCTGGCCGACTTTTGAAGAGCTGAAGGGCTCCACAAAGGTGGTAATATTTTTTTCCATTATCCTGGTTGTGTTTCTTTTTATTGTCGATTTTATCCTCTCTCAATCAGTCCATGCGCTGCTGTATTAAAAACAAGTGACAGATATGAAGTGGTACACAATAAAAGCATTTTCCGGTAAAGAAAGACAAGTGGCTGATCGTATCCTGTATGAGGCGGAAGCCCGTAAACTCAGTGATTATATCGAAGAAGTCTTGGTCCCAACGGAAAATGTGGTCGAAATGCGCGAAGGGAAAAAACGTTCCCGGGTAAAAGTGTTCTATCCCGGATATATTATGATTAAGATGGAACTCACGAAAGAGACGAAGTACTTTATTGAAAATGTTTCTGGTGTCATCAGTTTTGTCGGACCCAAAGGGCGCCCCCAGGCCCTGACAGAGAATGAGGTCCACCGCATACAGGGTGAAGTGCAAAAGAAAGATGGACGTGAAGTGATCGCCACATCCTTTTCTGTAGGTGATCCTGTGAAGATTGTGGACGGCCCTTTTATGGATTTTACCGGGGTGGTTCAGGAAATCAACGAAGAAAAGAAAAAATTAAAAGTTATGGTCAGTATCTTCGGCAGATCAACGCCGGTTGAACTGGACTATTTACAAGTTGAACGAGAAAAATAGGTTGTAACGCATGGCAAAGAAAATAGTAGCTGTCATCAAATTGCAACTCCCTGCAGGACAAGCAAATCCCTCACCACCGGTCGGTCCGGCCTTGGGACAGCACGGGGTGAATATCATGGAGTTTTGTAAAGCATATAATGCCAAAACGACGGATAAAATGGGTTTAATTATACCGGTTGTGATTACTGTATATGGAGACCGGTCTTTTACCTTTGTTACCAAAACCCCTCCTGCAGCAGTATTGCTAAAGAAAGCGGCAAAGATCCAAAAGGGATCTCCCGAATCGAACAAAGTGAAAGTCGGAAAAGTCACCCGGAAGGATCTTCAGGAGATCGCTGAATTGAAGATGCAAGACCTGAATGCTCATACAGTGGAGGCAGCCATGGAAATGATTGCCGGCACCGCGAGAAGTATGGGCTTGCAGGTTGAAGGATAGAGGAGGCAGATGATATCATGAAACATAGTCGGCGATATCTTGAAATGATGAATCAAGTGGACAGGGAACGTGAGTACCCTCTGGATGAGGGCGTTCAGCTCCTGAAAAAAGTCGCTTCTGCTAAATTTGACGAATCCGTCGAACTGAGTATTAACTTGGGTGTGGAACCAAAATACGCCGATCAGATGGTCCGGGGAACAGTAATCCTGCCCCATGGGACCGGTAAGAAAGTCCGTGTTCTGGTCTTTGCCCAAGGAGAGAAAGTGAAAGAAGCCTTGGATGCCGGTGCGGATTATGCCGGACTTGAAGAGTATATTCAAAAAGTCCAGGACGGATGGCTCGATTTCGATGTGGTGATTGCAACCCCCGATGTGATGCGTCATATCGGTAAACTTGGACGTGTACTGGGTCCTCATGGACTGATGCCCAATCCCAAAACCGGCACTGTAACTCAGGACATTGCTCAGGCTGTTGCAGATAGTAAGTCGGGTAAAATTAGTTTTCGTGTGGACAGGTATGGAATTATTCATGTGGCTGTCGGTAAGGTTTCCTTCGAGGAAGCTAAGCTGGTGGAAAATGTAAAGGCAATGGTTGCGACACTTGTCAAACTCCGCCCCCAGGGAGCAAAAGGCCAGTACCTGCGGAAGATTACCCTTACATCCACACAGGGACCCGGAATTAAAATCGAAAAGCAGACAGCCCTAGCTTAGGAGAAGATACGATGCCTACCCCTGTAAAAGTAGATCTCGTCGAGAAAGTCGCTGAAGAAATAAACACATCAAAAGCCGTTTATTTTGCGGACTACCTCGGCCTGAATGTGGAACAAGTCAACAACCTGCGTTCAAGAATGTTTGAACAAAACGTGAAAATGCAGGTGGTAAAAAACACCCTGATAAAAATCGCCCTGAAAAATGTCGGGTATGATGTGGATAAAAAGGATTTTCTTACCGGTTCCACAGCTCTCGTATATGGGAAAGATGATCCGGTTGTGCCCGCCAAGGTCCTGACCGCTTTTAAAAAAGAAACCAAAGATCTGGGAAAACCGGATGTAAAAGCGATTTTGTTTGAAGGGGAATTCTTAAACGCGGAAAAAGTCAATGAAATAGCAGAGCTGCCAAACCGGGAAGTCCTGATTGGTAAATTCCTCAATGGAATTTCCTATCCGATGCGACAGGTTCTCGGAGTTCTGCAGGCACCCATGCGTAATCTGCTGGGTGCATTGAATGCCTTGAAAGAAAAAACAATAGAGTGAGATAAGGAGGACGAAAGTCATGGCCGAAGTTACACGTGCCGATGTATTGGGATACCTTGAAAACGCCAATATGCTGGAAATTTCCGAACTGATCAAAGAAATTGAAGATAAGTTCGGTGTTACTGCCGCGGCTCCCGTGGCCGTTGCTGCTGCACCCGGTGCTGCCGCCGCTGCTGAAGAAGCTGAAGAAAAAACTGAGTTTGATGTGGTGATGACCAGTTTTGGCGATAAAAAGATCAATGTGATCAAAGAAGTCCGCCAGATTACTTCCCTTGGACTGAAAGAAGCTAAAGAACTGGTCGAAGGTGTTCCCAGCACCATCAAAGAAGCATTGCCAAAAGAAGAAGCTGAAAAGGTAAAGAAACAGCTTGAAGAGGCTGGTGCAACTGTAGAACTGAAATAACAGTTAAGATGGCAGCTATAAAGCCATTAAAAGAAGTATTTACGGGCCATCTTTACATGATGATGGCTCTTTATTTCTTTTTATGAAATAATATGAGGGAGGATTTCTTTTGAGAAATCTGTCAGGACTTGTACAGCGGAAATCTTTCTCCCGCATCTCAAGGGTTTTGGATATCCCCGATCTGCTGAGCATTCAGCTCGATTCATTTAATGAATTTCTGCAGTTGGATAAAAAACCTGAAGACCGGGAGAATATTGGCCTGGAACAGGCCTTCAGAGCGATTTTTCCCATCGAGGATTCCCATAATACTTTTGCATTGGATTATGTGAATTACTCCATAGGAAAACCTCGCTATTCTGAAAAAGAATGCCTGGAAAGGGGTATCACCTATGCTGCCCCCTTAAAGGCAAAATTAATCTTAAAAATTGCCGAAGAAGATGCTGAACCCGGTGTCTATTCAGAGAGTATTGAACAAGAAGTGTTCCTGGGCAATATTCCTTTTATGACTGACCGGGGGACGTTCATTATTAACGGAGCCGAACGGGTTATCGTCAGCCAGCTTCAGCGTTCTCCCGGCGTTTTCTTTAACGATGCACGTCATCCCAACGGTTCCATCCTTTACAACGCACGTATTATTCCCTTCCGTGGCTCTTGGGTTGATATTACGACAGATATTTTCGACGCAATTTATGTCACTATTGACAGACGGAAAAAATTTCCCGTCTCTATTCTCCTCCGTGCAGTTGGATTTGACTCTGATTACGATATTCTAAAACAGTTTGATGTACTAAAAGAAGTTACTGTCTCAAATAAGATCATTGGGATGACCCTGGTTCAAAGCATTCTGAACCCCGATACCGGGGAAGTGATTTTGGCGGCCGGTGTTTCTGAAGATGACCGGATCGTTCTTGAAGCTTCCCATGTCCAGATGCTGAAAGATGCCGGGATTAAGAAAATTGAAGTGGTCGATCCGGATAAGGAAATTGATCTGAAACTTCTGGCTAACTCCATCCGCCGTGAAAAAGATAAAATGGATCCGGAACGGCTGGCGGAAGGGGGACCAAATCAGGAAGATGCTCTTTTCTATCTGTACCGGAATCTGCGAAACGGAGATCCACCGAATCTGGAAACAGCTCAGAAATTTGTGGAAAAACTTTTTTTCAGTCCGAAAAAATATGATCTGGGTGAAGTGGGACGCTACCGGATGAACAAAAAGTTCAATATGAATGTCCCCCTTGATAATACGGTGATTACACCGGATGATTTTATCTACATTGTTCAGCACCTGATCAAGATGCGGCGGGGTGATAAACTCTCCGATGATATTGACCATCTGGGAAACCGGCGTGTGAGAACCGTGGGCGAACAGCTTGCCAATCAGTTCTCCATTGCTTTTACCCGCATGTCGCGGACAATCCGGGACAGGATGAATATTCACAGAGCAGAAAATCTCACCCCCCAGGAACTGGTGAACAGCCGGATTATTACATCTGTCATCAATACCTTTTTCGGTACCTCGCAGATGTCCCAGTTTATGGACCAGACCAACCCCCTGGCAGAATTGACGCATAAACGCCGCCTGTCTGCCCTGGGTCCGGGAGGATTAACCCGTGAACGGGCCGGTTTTGAGGTCCGTGATGTGCACTATACACACTATGGCCGCTTGTGTCCCATCGAAACCCCGGAAGGACCGAATATCGGTTTGATTTCATCACTGGCTACTTATGCGGTGGTAAACCGCCTGGGCTTTATTGAAACACCGTACCGGAAAACACGGGTGAAGGATGGTAAAGTATATGTGACAGAAGAGGTGGAATATCTGTCTGCCGACGATGAGGACAGAAGTGTGATTGCCCAGGCAAATGCACCTTTGAATAAGGATAATTCGTTTGCCCTGGATGTGGTGAAGTGCCGGGAAGGAGCTGATTATCCGGCAGTCCCTCCGGAAAAAGTGAATTACATGGACGTGGCTCCTATTCAGATTGTCAGCGCGGCCGCCAGTCTGATTCCCTTTCTGGAACATGATGATGCCAATCGTGCCCTGATGGGAAGTAATATGCAACGTCAGTCTGTGCCGTTGCTGACTCCCAGTACCCCCATTGTGGGAACTGGAATGGAAGGAGCTATTGCCGCAGACAGCCGGGCGATTGTGGTGGCAGATACAGACGGTGTGATTGAATATGTAGATGCCAATAAAATTATTCTCCGTCCTCTGGAAGGTTTTGATGCTTCCGTTTCCCTCGATGAAAACGAGGGACGGCATGTGTATTATCTGAAAAAATATCAGAGGACCAACCAGGATACAGCCATCAATCAACGGCCGATTGTCCGGAAAAATCAGGTTGTGAAAAAAGGGCAACCCCTTGCAGACGGAACATCCACCCATAAAGGTGAACTGGCCCTCGGCCGAAACGTTTTGGTGGCTTTTATGCCCTGGCGTGGTTATAACTTCGAGGATGCTATTGTCCTTAGTGAACGGATGGTGAAAGAAGATATCTTTACCTCGGTCCACGTGAAGGAAATGGAACTGGAAGTCCGGGAAACAAAACGGGGAAGTGAAGAACTGACCCGTGAAATCCCCAATGTCTCGGAAGAAGCCACGAAAAATATTGAGGAAAACGGGATTATCCGCGTCGGTGCCCAGGTGAAATCCGGGGATATCCTGATTGGGAAAGTTACGCCCAAGGGAGAAACTGATCCAACACCAGAAGAGAAACTGCTCCGGGCCATCTTTGGTGAAAAAGCCGGGGATGTAAAGGATGCTTCCAAACGGGCTGAACCGGGGACATCCGGTGTGGTGATTGATACCCGCCTCTTTGTCCGTAAAGGCAAAGAATCCCGCCGGGATGAAAAAATAAAAATTGAAAAACTCGATAATGAATTGACACGCCGCCTGGCAGCTCTCAAAGGGAAACTGACCCGGAAACTTCTGGGACTCCTGGAAGGACACGCCTGTACCGGAATCTACGACAAAGGGGGCAATGCCATTGTGGCTGAAGGCCGTGAATGGAATGTAGATATCTTTGAAAATATGGATTTCCGGCGTGTGGATCTGGATAAACCCTGGATCAAAGATGAAAAACAGTATCAAAAAGTATTAACCCTGATCCAGAATTATCAGACTGTCCAGCAGGATATTCAATACGAAATCGATAATGAAAAGTTCAAGGTCAAAGCCGGTGACGACCTTCAGCCGGGAGTCCTCCAGCTGGCCAAAGTGTATATTGCCAGCAAGCGGAAAATCCAGGTTGGAGATAAGATGGCCGGCCGCCATGGTAATAAGGGTGTGGTTTCCATTATCGTTCCCGAGGAAGATATGCCTTATTTGCCGGATGGAACCCCTGTGGATATCGTCCTGAATCCCCTGGGGGTACCTTCCCGTATGAACCTTGGACAGCTGTACGAAACCATGTTGGGCTGGGCCGGAAAGAAACTGGGCGTTTACTATGAAACACCGGTTTTTGACGGAGCCCGCTATGAAGATGTGCAGGAAGAGCTGAAAAAAGCCGGTCTTCCGGAAAATGGAAAAAGCGAATTGTACGACGGCCGAACCGGTGAAAAAATTTACGATACAGTTGCTGTGGGACAGATTTATATGATGAAACTGGCCCACATGATTGAAGATAAAATGCATGCAAGATCAACAGGTCCCTATTCATTGATTACGCAACAACCCCTGGGCGGAAAAGCTCAGTTCGGAGGTCAGCGTTTCGGTGAAATGGAAGTCTGGGCCCTTGAAGCATACGGTGCCGCTTTCACTTTACAGGAAGTTCTGACCGTTAAATCTGATGATGTGGATGGCAGATCCCGTGTGTATAACGCCATCGTTAAAGGGGAAAATCTTCCCGATTACGGTATACCGGAATCATTTAACGTGTTGCTGAAAGAACTTCAGGGACTGGGTCTGGAAGTGGATCTTCTGTAAGATTCACTTTTAACAAAGGAGGAATTCACCTTGAGTGTGAAATTCAATGCTTCACAAGATACAAAAAAGGATTTTAGCAAAATCCGTCTGAGACTCTCCTCGCCTGAGTCGATTCTAAGTAAGTCAAGAGGGGAAGTTCTCAAACCCGAAACAATCAATTACCGGTCCTATAAACCGGAAAAAGATGGTCTTTTCTGTGAAAAGATCTTCGGTCCGGTGAAAGACTGGGAATGCCATTGTGGAAAATATAAACGCATCCGGTACAAAGGAATTGTGTGTGATCGGTGTGGGGTGGAAGTCACCCGGAAAAAGGTCCGCCGTGAACGGATGGGACACATTACCCTGGCCGTTCCCGTGGCCCATATCTGGTACCTGAAATCCATTCCCTCCAAACTGGCCAATGTTCTTGGAATGTCTGCCAAGAATATTGAACAGGTCATCTATTATGAATCCTACATCGTCATTCAACCGGGGAAGGCCGTCATTGAGATGGAAAATGGTAAAACCCGTCCCGTTGAAGCGATGGAACTGATTGATGAAGATACCTATCTTGATCTCTTGTATAAATATGGTGAAGAAGCTGAAGAAGAAATACCGGAAGAAGAACGCTTCATTGCCAAAACCGGTGCTGAAGCTCTCTACGATATTCTGGTGGATCTGGATATTCCCACGTTGATTCAGACCCTGAAAAGCGATTTGAAAAAAAGTACATCTTCGTCGGATCAGGCGGATATTATCAAACGGTTGAAAATTCTGAAAGCTTTTGAGCCCGAAGGAGATGAACCGCCGGTTAACAGACCGGAATATATGATTTTGAAGGTCCTGCCTGTCATTCCACCCGAGCTTCGTCCCCTTGTCCCTCTGGAAGGCGGTCGTTTTGCCGCATCGGATCTGAATGATCTGTACCGGAGAGTTATTATCCGAAATAACCGGCTGAAACAGCTTATTGATATTAAAGCACCTGATGTAATCCTGAGAAATGAAAAACGCATGCTTCAGGAAGCAGTAGACAGTCTTTTTGATAACAGCCGCCGAAGAACAGCTGTTCGTTCAGGTACCCGCCGGCCTCTCAAATCCCTCAGCGACATGCTGAATGGAAAAGAAGGTCGTTTCCGTCAGAACCTCCTGGGTAAACGGGTGGATTATTCTGGACGTTCCGTGATTGTGGTAGGCCCCGAATTGAAAATTCATGAATGCGGTCTGCCGAAATTAATGGCAACGGAACTTTTCAAGCCCCATCTGGTGCACGAACTCCTGGTCCGGGGTAAAGCCACAACTCCTAAAACAGCCAAAAGTATGGTGGAACGGCGAAGCCCGGAAGTGATGGAACTCCTGGAATATGTGGTAAAAGATCATCCCGTATTGCTTAACCGAGCTCCTACCCTGCACCGCCTGGGCATTCAGGCTTTTCAGCCTGTCCTGGTAGATGGAAAAGCCATCCGCGTTCATCCCCTGGTGTGTGCTGCATTCAACGCGGATTTCGACGGTGACCAGATGGCCGTCCATGTGCCGCTTTCCTTTGAAGCTCAAATCGAATGCCGCATGCTCATGCTGGCAAGCAACAATATTCTCCACCCGGCTCATGGAAATCCCATCTCGGTGCCTTCTCAGGATATGGTTCTCGGGACTTATTATATTACCCGTGCAAAATCCAATCAGCCCGGTGAAGGTATGGTGTTTTCCTCTTATGATGAAGCCTTGTTGGCACTTGACAATAAGCGGGTAACACTCCATGCCAAGGTTAAACTCCTGGAAGACGGCAAACTGATTGATACAACCGTCGGACGGATTCAGTTCAATGCTATTATTCCTGAAGGGATGCCATATTTCAATGAATTGATTACCAAAAAACGCCTTGAATACATTATTGCCGAATCGAACCGCCGGGTCGGCCTTCATGAAACGGTTCGTTTCCTGGATAGGCTGAAAGACCTTGGTTTTGAACTGGCAACCATGTCCGGTGTTTCTATCGGCCTGAGTGATGTTCTCATTCCTGATGATAAATTTAAGATCATCAGCAAAACCCAGGCTCAGGTGGATATCATTAATCAAAAGCGGAATAAGGGTGTTCTTACGGAGAACGAACGGTATAACAAAGTGATTGATGCGTGGTCCAGGACCACAGATCAGGTTCAGGCTTCTATGAACAGAATCCTCCAGAATGACCGGGAAGGATTTAACCCTATTTATATGATGTCCGATTCTGGCGCCCGGGGCTCCAAAGACCAGATGAAACAGCTGGCCGGTATGCGTGGATTGATGAATAAACCCCAAAAATCTATGACTGGTGGCGTGGGTGAAATTATTGAAACACCCATTACATCCAATTTTAAAGAAGGACTGACAGTCCTTGAATACTTTATTTCAACCCACGGTGCACGTAAAGGTCTGTCCGATACAGCATTGAAAACGGCTGACGCCGGGTATTTGACACGTCGCCTGGTGGATGTGGCCCAGGATGTGGTCATCAGTGAAGAAGACTGTGGCAGCATCAACGGCATTGAAGTCGTTCCTATTAAAGACGGCGACCGGGTAATTGAACCCCTGTCTGAAAGAATTCTTGGCCGTGTGGCGTTGGATGATATTGTCGACCCGGTTTCAGATAAGCTTATTGTGGAAGCCGGTGAACTGATCGATGAAGTCAAGGCACGCGCAGTGGATGAGAGCAATGTAGAATCCGTCATGATCCGCTCCGTCCTGACCTGTGAAGCCAAGAATGGGGTGTGCGCCAAATGCTACGGCCGCAATCTGGCGACCAATACTTTGGTCAACCAAGGAGAAGCGGTAGGTATTGTGGCAGCCCAGTCTATCGGTGAACCAGGGACACAGCTTACCCTGAGAACTTTCCATATTGGTGGTACAGCCAGTCATGTGATTGAAGAATCACACCAGCCTGCCCGGTATGAAGGTCGGGTCACTTTCTCTGAAAACCTGCATGTTTCTGAAAATGAATTTGTGGATGAAACCACGAAACAGAAATATAGGGTTGTCTTGGTCCGGAACGGGAAGATGAGTATTATCGATAACAATAACCGTGAGCTTATTTCCTATACGGTTCCCCAGGGCGCGAAAATCTACGTCAACGATGGTCAGCAGGTGGATAAATCTACCGTCCTCTATGACTGGGATGTCTATAATGAACATATTGTATCCCGTTATGAAGGATATGTCAAACTGATTGATCTGGTGCCTGGTGTCACCTATGATGAAGTTTCAGATGCTTCTGGTTTCAAAGAATGGCAGATTATCGCTTCCAAGGATCGTGATAAAACAGCCCGGATTCTCATTGTAGATGAAGAAGGGAATCCCATCGGAAAGGCAATCAACCTGCCTGAGTCATCTTCTCTCTTGGTCAAAGACGGACAAAAGGTCCGCCAGGGTGAAACCATGGCGAAACGGTCCAAGGAAACCGCCCGGAGCAATGATATTACCGGGGGACTTCCCAGGGTTTCGGAACTTTTTGAAGCACGGAATCCTTCCAATGAAGCCATTGTGAGTGAGGTGAACGGCTATGTCCAGTTTGACCGTCTTTCCAAAGGTATTCAGACCGTCCGTGTCCGGAATGATCTGGGAGAGATGTATACGTACAAAATTCCGCCGGGAAAACATATCCTGGTCCACGATGGTGATTACGTCCACGCAGGAAATCCCATTTGCGACGGGGCGATTCCCCCAAAGAAGATTCTGAAAATTAATGGTGTGTATGAAGTCCAGAAATACCTGGTGAATGAAATACAGCATGTATATCGTCTGCAGGGTGTCCGTATCAATGATAAACATATCGAAGTGATTGTCCGTCAGATGCTCCAGAAAGTGGAAGTCAGTGATCCCGGTGATACAGATTTCCTGACGGGTGACCGCGTGTCCAAACAGGTTGTGATGGAAGAAAACGAGAAAATATCGAATATGGTGCGTATTACCGATTCCGGTGACACCGCCCTGAAGACTGACAGCCTGTATCCCCGTGAGATGGTAGAAGAAGATAATGAACGTCACAAATCCGCTGGAAAGAAACCTGCAGAATTTGAACCGGCTGTACCGGCCACTTTTGAACCCTTGTTGCTGGGTATCACCAGGGCATCCCTGAATACGGAAAGCTGGATTTCTGCCGCATCCTTCCAGGAAACAACCCGTGTACTGACCGATGCGGCGGTGGCCGGAAAAGTGGATTATCTCAAAGGCCTGAAAGAAAATATCATCATGGGTCGACTGATTCCTGCCGGAACAGGCCAGTCCCGGTATAAAAAACTGAAAGTCCGGGAACCGGAATTCACGGAAGTGGATGATCTGGAGTTCTTTGCAGATGCCCAAGTCTATGATGATGAGGACCTGCTTATTGAATAAATCCCATTGCTTATAAAAAGCAGAGATATTACATTATCAGGCTTGACAAAAATTGGAGAAAGTATGCCAACGATCAATCAATTGGTGAAAAAGGGCAGAAAAAAGGTTATTAAAAAGAATAAGGTCCCCGCTCTTCAGGGAAATCCCCAGAAGCGCGGTGTCTGTACCCGTGTTTATACAACCACGCCCAAGAAACCAAACTCAGCATTACGCAAGGTGGCCCGTGTCCGTTTGACAACGGGTATTGAAGTAACGGCCTATATTCCCGGCGAGGGACACAATCTTCAGGAACACTCACTGGTGTTGATTGAGGGAGGTCGTGTCAAGGATTTACCGGGTGTTCGCTACCATATTGTGAGGGGGACCTTGGATACAGCCGGTGTATCGGACCGGAAAAACAGCCGTTCACGCTATGGTGCCAAGAAGCCGAAATAAGGAACGATTTCAATGTCAAGACGAAACAAACCACAAAAAAGAGAGATTCTCCCCGATCCCAAGTACCATTCAGCAACGGTAGCCAAGTTTATCAACAATCTGATGGAACGGGGAAAGAAAGGTGTCGCTGAGTCTATTTTATACGACGCACTGGATATATTGAATGAAAAAACAAAAGGCAAGGGACTGGAAACATTCCAGAAGGCGTTGGATAATGTGGCCCCGGTTTTGGAAGTTAAATCCAAACGCATCGGTGGCGCCACATATCAGGTCCCTGTGGAAGTCCGTCATAACCGCCGCTACGCCCTGGCAATGCGCTGGATTATTAAGTTTTCCAGTGCCCGTTCCGGAGAAAGCATGGCGACAAAACTTGCCGCTGAACTTCTTGCTGCCTCTCAGGGCGAGGGCAGCTCCGTGAAAAAACGGGAAGATACCCATAAAATGGCTGAAGCTAACCGGGCTTTTGCACATTTTCGGTAAAGTATAAAGGATCCCATGGCTAAAACAGACCTGAAAAAGCTCAGAAATATCGGTATTATGGCTCACATCGATGCGGGTAAAACCACCACGACAGAGCGCATTATCTATTATACCGGCCGGTCTCATAAATTGGGCGAAGTCCACGAAGGGACCGCCACAATGGACTGGATGGAGCAGGAAAGAGAACGGGGTATTACCATTACATCTGCTGCAACCCGTTGCTCCTGGCAGGGACATGATATTAATATCATTGATACGCCGGGACACGTGGATTTTACGGCTGAAGTGGAACGTTCCCTACGGGTTCTGGATGGGGCCATTGCCATTTTTTGCGGTGTCGGCGGAGTGGAACCCCAGTCTGAAACAGTCTGGCGACAAGCTGACAAATATAAAGTCCCCCGCATTGCCTTTATCAATAAAATGGACCGGACCGGTGCCGATTTCTACTATGTCATCGATATGATCCGGAAACGCCTGGGAGCAAATCCCCTGCCGGTTTTTCTTCCTATCGGATCCGGTGAAATGTTTACCGGAATTGTGGACCTGATCCATATGCGGTCTATCCTCTACAATGAATCCACTTTCGGAGCAGAGTTTGAGTATGGCGATATCCCCAAGGATATGTTTGACCGGGTGGAAGAGTATCGCCACCATCTGATTGAAGAGGTGGCTGCCTACAATGATGAGCTCCTCGAAAAATATCTTGAAGGTGAAACACTTGGGACGGAAGAAATTAAGGCGGCAATCCGGGAGGGAACGATTAAAGGCGATATTACCCCCGTGATTGTGGGATCGGCTTTTAAAAACAAAGGTGTACAGGTCCTGCTGAATTCTGTTGTCGACTATTTACCCTCTCCCCTGGAAGTTCCCCCCATTAAAGGAATCGACCCCAAAACTGAAAAGCCTATCGTGAGGACTCCCGATACGGATGCTCCTTTTTCCGCCCTTGCTTTCAAAATTATGACAGATCCTTATGTGGGGAAACTGACGTATGTCCGAATCTATTCCGGAAAAATTGCGGCCGGTGAATATGCCCTGAATCCTTTGAGTGGAAAACGGGAGCGCTTTGGCAGAATCCTCCGGATGCATGCCAATAAACGGGAAGATGTGGAACAGGCAATGGCCGGTGATATTGTTGCTATTGTCGGATTGAAAGATACACGGACGGGACATACCCTGTGCGATAAAGATAAACCTGTCATTCTGGAAGAAATGGTTTTTCCCGATCCGGTGATTAGTGTCTCTATCGAACCGGCCAGTAAAGCAGATCAGGATGCACTCTATAAAGGACTTTTAAAACTGGCCGATGAAGATCCCACCTTTCAGGTCCGCTCCAATGAAGAAACGGGCCAGACCATTGTGTGGGGTATGGGTGAACTTCATCTCGAGATTATTGTAGACCGGTTAAAACGTGAATTCAAGGTGAATGCTCATGTGGGCAGACCCCAGGTGGCCTATAAAGAGACCATTACCAAAACCGTGCAAGTGGATAAGAAATTTGTCCGCCAGACCGGCGGTAAAGGTCAGTATGGACATGTGGTGATTACTATGTCCCCCAATGAAAAAGGAAAAGGTTACGAGTTTGTCAATAAAATTGTGGGCGGGGTGATTCCCAGAGAATATATCCCGTCTGTCGATAAAGGTATCCGGGAAGCGCTGCAAAATGGCATCCTTGCCGGATATCCTCTGGAAGATATCAAAGTCGAACTGACATTTGGTTCTTACCACGAGGTGGATTCATCCGAAATGGCTTTCAAAATTGCGGGATCCATGGCCGCACAGGAAGCCGCCAAAAAAGCGGGGCCCATTATTCTGGAACCTATGATGGCGGTGGAAGTCATTGTGCCGGATGAATATTTAGGGGATGTAATGGGTGACCTGACATCCCGGCGCGGGCAGATCAAAGGAATGACACCGCGGAATGACGCTCAGGTCCTGTCAGGCTATGTACCCCTGGCGGAAATGTTCGGCTACGCAACTGACTTGAGGTCTATCACCCAGGGACGGGCAGTTTTTACCATGCAGTTTGATCATTATGATCCTGTTCCTGCTTCCGTCCAAGAGAAGATTTTGGAACGTATTCATGGAAAAGTTTAGGAGTTTTTCTCATGGCAAAGAAAAAATTTGAAAGAACGAAGCCGCATGTAAACATCGGAACGATTGGTCATGTAGATCACGGGAAGACGACGCTGACGGCAGCTATCA
>JASGMP010000045.1 GCA_030156395.1 Fidelibacterota bacterium | reverse complement strand
GATATGAGGGATCATGCTTTTTCATGGAATACATCCGCCCTTTTCGGCTGGATCTGGGGCTATGAGGACCACCTCCGGCTTCAACTCAGTTCGGAATATTGGTGGAATCAGTGCAGGAAAACCGGTGACGGTATTCAGTATTTTGAGGGGGAGGGCTACGGAGATGACCTCTTCGGCTTTACCACGGGGGCTCTTGCCCAATATTATGCCGCACAACATCGTAAAGAACGTTATCTACTGTTGAAAACCTGGTTTGACCGGAACAGCAATGTATATGGACTCATCCCCGAACGGGTTCACTATCCTGTGGATGATGAGAAAATCAGTGAAGCCTCACCCCTCACGTGGTGTTCTGCAGAATATGTGATGGTTTTAGTGGAAGGGGCACGGCATCTGATGATCAGTGAGGATATCCAGGCTACAGAACGCCGGGCCATCAAGCTCTGCCAAAATGCCGTCTCTGCCCAGATTCCTTTTCAGGATACCCTGACCCGCCGGGAATGTCTGGATTATCTGAAGGATGTTTCCTTTTGGTGGGATAATTTTATTCGTGAAAAAGAAAAGATTAATGCGCTCTTCGAAGCCGCATCACTGAAAAAGCACGGCATCACCCTGGCTATGGATCCCTATCCCCTGAAATTGATCAGTCCCAATGCCTTTGATATTCCTTTTCGGCTGACCATGAAAAAACCGGTACAACGCGTCAGGGTTCAGGACCGTTATGCTACCCGGAACTGGCGCATCAGAACGCCCCGGGTAAGTGAAGGAGGAATCCACACAGTACGCGTTATGCCATTTATTTCCATGCCTGTAATCGATCATTATGGGTATTTCCTTTTGGAATGGATTTTTTCCTTTGAGGATTTCACGGTCCCCCTCTCTTTTCCGGTCCACTATCAAATTCTGGCTCCCTATCAAATAAGTCTGAAAGATACCCTGGTTGTGGATGATCCCGTCTTTCAAATCTTTAACCGGTCCAAAGCCCCGTTGGAAATCCTCTGGATGGAAGATACCCTGGCGCAAACCCATATTTTTCCCCCTGATTATCAAGATACATTTGTGATATCCCTTCCGGACTCAGGCGCTCCTCAAGATAGTTTGAATGTGATCATTCTCTTTGGGAATGATGAACATTTTGAAAAATTCAGCTGGACTCCCTGCCGGGAAGTGGACCTGAGTGAAGGCTGGGAATTCAGTCCGGTCCAACAGGTGAATCAGTGTTTTAAACTTCGTCGTGATGATTCCTTATGGTTTCCCGTTCAGGTCCCTGCAAATTGGGAAAATGCAGGATTTCCGGATTTGGACGGCACATTCTGGTACCGGCGTTTTTTTTCATTGCCGGACAGCCTCCATGACACCCGTATCTGGCTGGATATGGGTGCCGTGGATGATGAAGATGAAACCTATATCAATTGTGACAAAGTCGGGTCTACTGCCGGCTGGAATCTCCCAAGACGCTATCTGATTTCTCCCGGTAAATCCCGAATCGTGTGGAATCTGAAGAATACTCTTCTGGTGAAGGTGACAGATTATGGAAATGGCGGCGGAATTTATAAAGGTCCTGTTCGCCTGCTGATCGAAAAATAGCACGATTTTTTTCTGTTTTGATAATGCCGTCACATGTGATAGACATGCCTAACTCATGCAAAAAAATCTCCTTGAAAAAGATGATACCCGGATTTCTGGGAATGCTGTTTTTTACCGGTCTACTATTTGGAAGTACAAAATCTGATTTTCCCCGGATTGGTCTGGCTTTAAGTGGTGGTGGAGCAAAAGGCATTGCCCATGCCGGTGTGATTAAGGCACTGGAAGAATATCAAATTCCCATCCATTGCATTAGCGGTGTCAGTGCTGGAGCTTTGATCGGTGGGCTCTATGCCTCGGGATGGCAGATTGATCAGCTCTATGATTTTGCCTGTTCCGGCATAGGCTGGGATCTTATTGCCGGAATCCAGGACCGCCGGGATATTCCCATCGAAAACCGCATCGATGCCCTGCCGGAGCAGGTGAATATTTTCTTGGATGAATCAGGTAGCGGTTTATTGCCGATGGGACTCATTTCCAACCGGGCCATCAAACAGTTCCTGCAGATTCAATTGCTTTCCGGACAAGTTTATTCCGGTGGCAATTTTGATTCTCTGGCCATTCCTCTCAGGGTGGTTGCTTCTGATATGATTTATCAGAAAGCCACATCGTTTTCCCATGGAAACCTGGCAGAAATTATTCGAGCTTCAATGGCATATCCCATTGTATTTGAACCGGTCTTTCTGGATTCTACTTTTTACATGGATGGGGGATTTTATAATAATTTACCCATTCAGGAAGCCAGGGACATGGGGGCTGATTTCATTATTGCCGTGAATACCAGTGATATTCCCCCCCAAAAAAGTGAAATTGTGGATGTGGGAGATGTTTTTACGTATCTGAATAATGTTTTTGCCGCCCGGAGCGATTCCGATGCAGTCAGTGGCTACGATTATTTTATTCAGATTAACAATCCGGATGTCATGCTCTTTGATTTTCTGAAAGGGGAGGAGATCTTTCAAAGGGGATATGAAGCCGGAGTAAAAGCAGCCCAGGATATCCGGAATATGGTGGATAACCGGTGGGATACGGCCGCCTTTCACCAAAAACAAACAAACATTAGGACCTGGTTGGATAACAGGAGCGGATACCGGGTGGATATCCGGGGAAATGAACGGTTTACTCGTCAACAGATTCAGAATCTGATGGTCTATCAACCCGGGAGCCCATATTCCGTAGAATCGCTGAAAAACGATATGGACCGCCTGTACGGCAGTGGATATTTTAATTCTATCGATGTTGAAGCACATGAAATCACCGGGACGGATTCTGTTCTGTTTATCCTGTCGGTGACTGAAAATACGGATCATAGTGTTCAGGGAGGGTTTTATTTTGACAGCAATGCCGGTATGAATGTCTATGTAGCCGAGTTGAACAGACAGCTTTTTAATACCTCTCTATTCCTGAAAAATTATCTCTTTGCCGGGAATTATCATATAGGCGGACGATCCAGGCTAACGGGCATCCAGTCCCTTAAATTTCCCTTTATGAATCTCCGGTTTACCCGTGCTTTCCAAATTTCAGCCCATCGTTATCAATATGACACGAACCTTTTTGATTCCCGCTTTATTCGGAAAAATGTGGTTAATGCGAGCCTTACAGCATCGGCATCCCTGGGGTGGGACAGGCTGATTCAGCTTGAATTCGGTGGAGTTTATGGAGAATATTTACCTTCCCAGGCTTCCATTCAGGATTATATACGGCGGTTGAATACAGATAAACCGTATATTTATGCCAAGTTCCGTTATGTTAAAGACATGCGTACACGCCTAATACCTCTGGAGACAGGATCCTCTTTTGATGTAAGTTTCATTGGGGGACGGTCATTGGTGGAGGAATTCCATCCGGTGCTGCAATTACATGAATATGCTGCCTACTTTTTAAAGGGCGAATCAGAATTTAGGTTTGGAATTCCCCTGAACCGTCGGATAGGCCTGTTGGCCAATGCCCGATATGGCCATGTTTTCGGGTACCCGCCGATCCTGGAAAATATCCGGCCGGTACATACGGAACATCTCCGATATTTTATGGGTGAGGATATACTGACGACAGATTTTATCGGAGGAGCCCTGGGGGCTGTTTACCATACCTGGATTGAGAATTTATGGTTTAAACCTCAGTTTTTTGTCCGTCATTATACATACCGCGTATGGTCCGATGTAGAAACTTTCGATAAAACCCTGGATTACGGCATTGAACTTTCTCTGATCTATGACTCCATACTTGGACCGGTCACCTATGGATTTGTTTTTCATAAAGAGGATAATTTTGGTTTAAATTCATGGGCCAGAATAGGCATTGAATTTTGAACACTGTAAGGAGGAATAAGCGATGAGAAAATCTGTTTTTCCCCAAAGAACCGTGATTGCTGTAGTTTTGATTGTATTAGCCGGCCTGATTTTTTTCAACAACATTCTGGACTGGCATCTTTTTTCATCTCTGAGCCAGTGGTGGCCTTTGCTGTTGATCTTCTTTGGATTATCCCACCTTGTTTCATCCCATGGGAATAAATCCATGGGAACGGTGATCCTGATTTTGGGTATTGTCTTTCAATTAATGGCTCTGGATCAGCTTCATATCAATTTCTTTGATCTTTTCTGGCCGGCCCTGTTGCTGGTGATTGGATTAAACCTTCTGAAAAAAAATCCTGCCGGAAAAGAAGTGACCGTAAAAGGCTCTAAACAGGAAATGGATGTTCTGGATCTTTTTGCCATTTTTAGCGGATCCAAACACAGTTTTACGTCCACTGATTTCAAAGGGGGAAACTGTATAGTCCTTTTGGGTGGAATGGAAGTAGATCTGAAAGATGTTAAAACGAAACAAAAGGAAGTTGTCATCAATATCACAGCCCTTTTCGCTGGTATTGATATCGCCGTTCCCAAAGGATGGAAGGTCATCACCCGTGGAACGCCAATTTTTGGGGGATTTGATGATGAACGTAAAGAAATTACTCCTGACACCGATGCACCTGTTTTGGAAATTCGATATTTCGTCATGTTTGGGGGAGTGTCGATTGTGGATGAATTAAAATAAGACAAACAGGACGTTGAGGAGAAGGATTATGAAACAGTCTTTATGGTGGTTTTGTATATTATTTTTTCTTTTTATTCCCCCGGGACTTCTATCAGCTCAAGCCATTGATTCCACCGGTTCGGATCTGGATTCGATGATGGTAAAACCTGTCATAGATTCAGAGGAAGATCAGCAACCTTATTGGGTTCGTGAAATGAAAATTGAAGATCCGGAAGCATGTTATTTTGGCATTGGGATGAGTAAAGAATCCCGGGAAAATGCAGATGATAAGGCCCAGGTTGAATTTTCAAAAATGCTTCGTTTCACCCTGAATTTACGGTTGGCGGGATGATGAATGTCTCCATACCCAACCTGTATTCCACAGCCTGTTTGCAGGCAGATAAACGCCGGGTATCCCTTGGATGGATTGTCCACCCCCTCTATATGCATCTGGAAGAACATGTGGGAGTCTTTGTGCAGGTAGATTATTACCCACAACCCTTTTTCAGGAATCCCTATGGGGATAAATGGCAACTACAGCCCGGTATTCAGTTTATGGTTTTACTGGATAAACTGTATACAACCCTTGCCTATGAGGATAACCACCTTTTTAATCTAAATCTGGACATCCACTTTTGAATTCGATAAGATTGGTGTGAGCAGGGACATATTATGACATCAGGGAAAAAACAACATTCAGGATATATACAACGGTTCATTGAACGCGTGATGATCTTTTTCCGCTTCAACATACAAGAACCCAAGCGGGAAAGCAATATCCTTTACAAGGTAACTTGGGTTATCACGGTTACGTTTAAAAAGTTCAAGAATGATCTCTGTTTTGAACAAGCCGCCAGTCTTGCCTTCATTACGGTGATTTCCCTCATCCCCCTGTCGGTTTTGTTTTTCAGCATTGCAGGTGTGTTAGGCGTTGGACAGGAGATCATCAATTATGTTCAAGATCGTGTTTTTCCCTTTGTAGCACCGGAATTTCAGCAGGAACTGAGCATTTGGTTAAACACCTATATCTCCCCAACGGCATTCCGGGGGATCAAAAGCGGGATTATCAGCCTGGTTGCCATCGTCAGTCTATTGCTGGCTGCCATGGCTGTCTTTGTGATGGCCGAACGAGTGTTTAACCATATTTGGAAGGTTCAGGAACGACGGAGTTATCTTCAAAAAGTCGTGGCTTTCTGGGTTGTGCTGACAACCAGCCCTTTTTTGATCCTGATGTCTATCTGGCTCATGAATTATATCAATCCTCCCGGAGGCATGATTGATCAGCTGATCCAATCCTCCTGGTTTTTCAGGTTGATGTATAATAATCTGGTTCCTCTGGGAATTAGCTTTGCCGCTTTTACTCTGGCGTATATCATTGTCCCTTCCATCTCGGTTAAATTCAAATATGCAGCCTGGGGCGGGTTGATTGCCGCCATGCTTTGGGAGTTATCAAAAAAGACATTCTATTTATATGTAGCCCAGATCGGTCATGTAACCAATTTTTACAAATCTCTGGCAACAATTCCTCTCTTTCTTATGTGGATCTATCTGACCTGGATACTTGTTTTATGGGGTGCAGAACTGTCCCACACCTTTCAAAATATGCAGATCTTAAGACGGATCTATGAAAATCAGGGCAGAGAACGATTTTATTCAAAGCACTATCTTGCGGCGATGATTCTTGTATCTATCGGTAAGGCTTTCCGCCAGGGGAATCCGGTTCCTCCCCTGGATGATATTGGACAAAAGGCTGGCATACGAATTGAAGTTTTGGATGAGGTTGCTCAAATTTTGGTTCAAAATCATTTCATTTTTCCGGATACATCCCAAAATGGTTCGTACTTTTTAGGGAAGGATCCCCGCCATATCTACCTGTCCGATGTCTTCCGGTGCGTTCATGTTCATGAATTCCCTGCAGAAGCCCGGATATTCCCCGGTGGTGGCCTGAGGAGATCCTCGGAAAAGGATCCTGTGATGTTGAAGTTGAAAGATGTTTTTGCACGGGCGTACGGTGCCATGATATCTGGTTTTTCAGCCATTACACTGGACACTATTTTGAACAGCGATGAATCCCTGCCCGAACCGAATGTTCCGGAAAAACCCAAACAAATTGGGGCACATGATCTCCTGTTGCAGATATCAAGAACTGATAAACCTCTGAGGAAACTATGAAAAAGTTTATATTGCTCTTCATCTTGTCAGCGGCTATTCTTTCAGGCGGACAGCCAAAATCCATGGCTGAAATTCATCGTTTTACGGCATTGGATGTCCATGTAACGGATTTTGGAACAGGTTTTGGGGTATACCGGCAGTTTTCGCCCATCGGCCGCCTTCACCCGGCTATTAATGCCCTGTTTACCATGGTATCCGGAGGTGATGAATATACATGGTATGATATTTATGGATATGCCCATGTAGAAAATGAGGTCAGCCTGAATATTGTCAATTTGGGACTGAATGGGAAATATCATATTTTCAAAGGAAAAATCGCCAACAGTTTTTCTCCTTTTTTGAGTGCCAAAATCGGGTATGCCCTGGGGTTGGATACACCCGAGGGTGAAAGATTTATGGAAAAGATCAAACATATTGACCGGGTGCAAGGATTCAATACAGGCTTTTTTGGCGGCGTGGATTTTGCGGTTGACCGGAAATACGGGTTTTCCGTGGCCATTGGCACCCAGTGGAATGTGTTTGAAAAAACGGTGGATGGGCAAAAATATTGGAACGGTACAACAATTGTGATACAATATGGAAAAATCATCCCCTGATCAGGTAATCTATCTCAGCAAACCGCGCCCGGGAACCGGCTATTTCATGATTGAATTGCTCTTTTTGGCTGTTTTTATTCTGGTTCCCCAAATTCAATGCAGAACCGGGTGTTTTATCTGGACACCCTGGCGGATTTTTCTGCTTGGGGTGATCTATCTTGCACTTATCTGGCACCTGGTGGATTCCTTTCGTGTAAAATATGTGATAACCCCCGGAATGCTTGAGATTAGGGCACCTTGGTATAAAAAAAAGATATTTCTGAATGATATTCAGGATATTCACCGCGTCTCGGGATTTCCCCTGAAAGTACTCATGGAATGGTCCAGCCGGAATGTTTTGAACCGCTACAAGGGTCTGGTGATGCTTGGTTGTCGCCGGAATGACCGTTATCTTTTATCTCCTGAAAATTCAGAAGAGTTTTTAGCTGCTTTGGAGAATGCCATAGAAACATACCGGGAGCCATCCCATGGCCAATGAACATTACGTTTTTGTGCCGGAATGGTCCCCGGAGATGAGCACGGTAGATATTCAAGATGAAGAACACCATCATTTATCCCGGGTTTTACGTGTGAGGGCAGGTCAGCAGATCTGTATCTTGAATGGTAAAGGTGCTGGTGCTAAGGCAGAGCTCATGGAGATTACCCAAATCAGAACCCGTTGCCAGGTAATCCAATTGCTGGAGCCTTTGAACTCTCCGGCTATTCAGGTCCATTTGGCCGTAGGCATTATTCGACGCCCCCGATGGGAGTGGTTACTGGAAAAAGCCGTAGAGCTGGGTGTACGGAAAATCATTCCCCTGAAAAGCCGGTATACGGTTCGCGAACACTACCGGCCGGACAGAGATAAAAAAATTATGATATCTGCCTTAAAGCAGTGTGGCCGGTATACTTTACCTGAATTGGAGCGTGAGATGGATTTTACCATGGCTGTACACCAAAGGCGGGGGAAAGGCATTATCCTTCATCAGGAATATGATATCCCCTATTTGCGTGAGGTCTCTGGCGTGAAAGATGAAATCACCTTGTTTGTCGGCCCAGAAGGAGGATTCTCCGATGAAGAAATTCTTTATGCTGAACAGGAAGGAGTTTATAAAGCGCACATGGGAACGGTCCGGCTCCGGACTGAAACAGCGGCGATCAATGCGGTGGCCTATTATACATATTGGAATCAGGAGGTGAGTCGATGAAAGATTGTTTGTTTTGCAAAATTATCAGGGGAGAAATCCCCTCTACAAAAGTGTATGAAAATGAGGATGTATTAGCCTTCAGAGATATCAATCCCCAGGCACCAGAACATATTCTTATCATACCGAAGATCCACATCAACCGGGTGGAAAACCTAAGTGACGATCAAAGCGAGATAGTGGGAAATCTTGTGATCGCCGCCAAAAATATTGCCCGGCAGCTGGGGATACATAACGGTTACAGACTTGTATTCAATAATGGTCCTCACGCCGGCCAGGAAGTGGAACACATTCATCTTCATCTGTTGGCGGGCAGAAAATTTGCCTGGCCACCGGGGTAGATATGCGGAAAGATGGATAATTGTAATATACTAAATATAAAATAATCTTGACTTATTGGAGTTGGTGAATTATTTTGACCCGGGGGGTTCCAAGATATAGAGGAATTCATATATTATCTCTTTTCACAAGTCCTCTCTGATAAAAGCTGATAATTGCTTCTATTTAGTGCTTTAGAACCAAAATTCATTTGGTTTGGAAATTCAGATGAAATAACTTTTGTAACGTATGTATATATCAAAACTTGAAATTTTTGGCTTCAAATCTTTTGCTCATAAAACGCAATTGTATTTTGGAGAAGGGATTACATCAATTGTCGGTCCTAATGGATGCGGAAAAACAAATGTCGTCGATGCAATCCGTTGGGTTTTAGGGGAACAAAAATCAAGTTTGTTAAGATCTGATGTGATGACGGATGTTATCTTCAACGGGTCAAAGAACCGCAAGCCACTGAATTACAGTGAAGTTTCTTTAACCATACATAATAATCGGGGGGTACTGGGTGTTGCATATAATGAGGTGATTATTACCCGCCGCCTTTACCGGGATGGTACCAGTGAATATTTACTGAACAACACTCCCGTCCGCCTGAAAGATATTCATGACCTTTTTGTTGATACAGGTATGGGGTCTGATGCTTATTCTGTGATTGAATTGAAAATGGTGGAAGAAATCCTTAGTGAGAATAAGGATAGCCGGAAACATTTGTTTGAAGAAGCGGCTGGGATTAACAAGTACAAGAGCCAGCGCAAGAGTGCCTATCGAAAACTGGATGCCACCCGGGAAGACTTGGAACGGTTAGATGATATTTTGTATGAAATCAAAAAGAATGTCAGCGGACTTAAACGGCAATTAAACCGGTATCAGAAGTATCAGGAATATGCAGATGAATTAAGGGATCTGGAAATCCGGCTTGGTCAGAAGAAGTGGTTTTCTTTACAGGATCAGATTGCACCACTTCAGAATAAACTGGAACGGAATCAGCTCCATCAGAATGAAACCAGCCGGCAATTGGGTATAGAAGAATCCATGCTCAGTACTTACAGAAAAGAAGAAGAAGATCTTTCCGGGAATCTGGAAAGCCATAATCAGCGTCTTCATGAATTGACCCAGGTCCTTGCAGATTTGAAAACCCGGGCAATGGTTTTGGAAGAAAAAATCCACAATGCCAAAATATCCATAGACCGATTAAAAGAAGAACGGGAGCTGGCAATACAACGAAAAGCAGCCAATGAAAAAATCCGGGATGATCTGAAAATTGAGCTGGAGAAAAATGATCCCCGGATGGAATCCCTCCGGAAAGAGTATGAAAAAGCCCGCGAAACGTTCGAAAAGATGGAGGAAACTACCCGGGAAATTACTTGCCGGGTCGATGATATGGCTGGACAGGTGCGGGAAAAACAGGCGGCTTTAAATCAAATTGAACAACAACGCACACGTCTTCTGGATCAACAGGCACAGATCCGGGAACTTTTGGAAAAGGATGACAAAAAGCGGATTGAACTCGAGGAAGAGCATCAGGAAAGGGTTCAAATTTTTAAAGATCTGGGAAAAAAATATCAGGAAGCCGAAAGATCTTCCGATTCCGCCGGTAAAGCACTGATGGATTTAGAAAAAGAGATATCCAATCATGCCGAAACGGTTCATGCCCTCCGCGAAGAGATTATGGAAGCCAAATCCCGTCACGAGCAGGTCCGGAAAGAACTGGTTTTTTATCAGGAATTGGTAGAGTCTATGACAGGCTTTAATCCGGGTGTCCGTTATGTTTTGAAAGAGTTGAATCATCCGGGGATTAAAGGAACCGTTGCAGATCTGCTGCATGTGAAGCCCGATTATGCCACAGCTATTGAAATTGCCCTGGGCAATATTGTCAAATATCTGGTTGCAGATACAAAGGATTCAGCCCTGGATATTATTGACGATTTAAAGAAAAATCAAAAAGGCCGGGTGACGGTTATTCCTATGGATTTGGTACGTGAGAGGCTGCGGAAGCCCCGGGAATTTACCTATTGGGATGATAATGTTATTGGCCCGGCCAGGGAGTATATTACGGCTGAACCCGGATCAGAGCTTCTGATAGATTATTTTCTCAGTGATGTGATTCTGGTACATACCCTACGAAAAATTCCCCGAAAAACGCTGCAGGAAACCCGTTTTCGTTTTGTAACACCTGATGGAGATTATCTGGAGCACCGGGGATTGATTAAGGGAGGTAAAAGCGAATCGGGATATCAGAATATCATTGGTCGCCGTGAAAAAATCCAAATCCTCAAAAAGGAAGGGGAAAAATTATCAAATCAGATTCGTACACTTGAAGAATCCTACCGGGATTCCGAAGAGAAAGAAGAGAATTTAAAAGTACAGCGAAATGTATTGACAGAGACCTTGAAAAAAAAGGAAAGAGAACGGCTTGAGGCGGAAAAAGAGCTGAGCAGAATCCAGTACACCTTGGATCAGAATCAACAAAGAATTCAAGAGCTGAATGAGACAATATCCAGATACAGTTACCAGCTTGAAGATTCTGATATAACTGTGAAAAAACTGGAAAAAGACAGGGAAAAAGCCGGTGAAGCACTTGAAAAAGCCCGACAGATGCTGGAAGAAATAAAGGCTCAGAATCAAGGTGCCTTGCAGGAAAAAGATGAGCTTTTCAGGGAAGTCCAGGATCTTCGGGTCCGTCTGATTTCTGAAGAGCGGGAAAAGGACAATACCCGGTTACGGTATCATAATGCTCTGGATATTATTCATGAGATGAATCAACGCATTGAAGAGCTTGAACGAAATCTTCAGGAAACAGAAGAAACCCGGGTTCAAAGTGAGAAAGAATTGCAGATTGTCCGAATGGACTCGGAAAAGCAACAGGATATCCTTCAGACAGAAGAGGAAAAAAGATCCAAACTTTCAGAACAGCTGAAATCCAAACGGGAAACCATATCCAAAATAGAATCATCCATTTCGGAACAACATAAAACCCGGGAAAACACATTTCAAACCCTTCGGGATATTGAGATTAAATTATCTGAATTGCAAAGTGAACAAAACCGGATACGGGACCGGATACTTGAGCGGTACAGGATTGATATTTTGAAGCAGGAATATCAGCACAGTCCTGAGCATGATTATGAGATGGAAGAAAAAATCGAAAGGCTCAGGCATCGGATCGAAATGATTGGTCCGGTAAATATGGCTGTTAAAACGGAATATGAGGAAGAATCTGCACGTTTAAAATTTTTAACTGAGCAAAAAGAAGATCTGCTGGAATCAGAAAAAACGATTCTTAAGACCATACAGAAACTGGATACGACGGCCCGGCAGCAATTCAGGGATGTATTTGATCAGATCCGGACGAATTTTGGTAAAACGTATGGACTTTTTTTCCCAAGTGGGACCGGTGACATTCGACTGGTTGGAGATGCAGATCCATTGGAAGCTGATGTAGAAATTCTCTCCAGACCCAAGGGGCGGGATATGAAAAGTCTTCGTTCCCTTTCAGCCGGTGAAAAGGCGCTGACAGCCATAGCCCTTCTTTTTGCAATTTATTTGGTCAAGCCATCTCCCTACTGTATTCTGGATGAAGTAGACGCCCCTCTGGATGATCAAAATGTGGCACGGTTTACACAGGCTTTAAAACATTTTACGGAACGGACCCAGTTTATTGTTGTGACTCATAACAAACTGACAATGGAAGCAGCCGATTATATGTACGGTGTGACCATGCAGGAAGAAGGGGTTTCAAAAATAGTGTCGGTGAATTTTTCCGGTGAAACTAAAGGCGCTTCAGCCTGATTGGGAGGTCTTATGTTTAACGCAATATGTAAAAAGTCGATATTGATCTTAATAAGTATAACCGGCTTGGCCTTTGGACAGGTCCAGATGCCTTTTGATATTGATTATGCCGTTTTTTTGGGGGATGACGGCACACCGACACTTGAGATTTATTATATGACGCATAGGTCTTTGATTACCTATCAAAGGGATGAAAGTCAGGACTCGTTATACAAAGGAGGCTATGAGATTGTCACTACATTGTACAGTCGCGGTGAGCCGGTGTATCAGAAGCATGATGTCCAAAACGATGAGGTAAAAGATCCTTCCCTTGTTACACCAAAACAGAAAATCCCAAAAATCCTTCCGCTTCAGATCCGGCCGGGTGATTATGAAATTAAAGTCCAAATAAAAGATATTCACTCAGGACATACAGGAGAACAGAAGATCGCAGTGAATGTCCCTGAATTTTCCAAAGATTCCCTTGTGCTGAGTGATATTGAAATTGCATCCTATATTTTGAATGCAGAAGAAATGAGTCATTTTACCAAACTTGGCCGGTATGATGTGATCCCCCATGCCCAACGGGTTTATAATCCGGATAATCCATCCATGATCGTCTATGCTGAAATATACAATCTGACAAAAACGGACAAACGGCGGGCCAAAAACCGGTACACACAGGTCAGTCGCGTATTGGATATGAACGGCCGGGAAGTGTTGAAGAACAAGGAACTGGAAATTGACACCCCCGGATCTTTTAGTGTGGTGATGGATAAATTAAATGTGGGGACGCTGGAGCCGGGTATTTACACGTATGAGCTTCAAGTGAAAGACTTAAATACCGGACAGACCGACATATCTTCGAAGAAGTTCTATGTGATGAGTCCCCAGGGAGCCATGCCGAAAACAAATCCCTTGGATAATATTGTCCGGAATATGAGTGCGGAGGAAGTGGATTCCATTTATCGTATTTTACAGCCGGTGATGGCAAAAGAAGAAATTCAAATGTACAAAACCAGCAACCTTGAAGGGAAGCAACGTGTACTGATCCGCTTTTGGGAAGCCCGGGATCCGGATCCCACGACACCAGTGAATGAATTCCGGATTGAACTGGAAAAGCGGATACAATATGCCAATGACCAGTTTTCAACACAGATACGCCGGGGGGCCCAAACAGACCGAGGTATGATTTTGTTGAAATATGGTTTTCCCAGCGACCGGGAGGTCTTTCCGAGCCGTATGGAAAGAAACCCCTATGAAATATGGAGTTATAATCATATCGAAGGCGGTGTGGAATTTGTCTTTGTGGACGAAATGGGAACCGGGCTTTATGAACTGGTCCACAGCACCAAAAGAGGAGAACGCTACGATCCGGACTGGTATGAAAGGTATAATTATCGATGAATAAATCGGAACAATTCACCATTGGGGTTGATTTAGGGGGAACAAAAGTTCGTCTTGGACTTGTGAATGAAGCCTATGAAGTTGTGGGAGAAACACCCCGGTTAAATACATATGATTGCAGCACGGGTGATGAAATCGTCGCTCGGATCTATCAGGGGGTCCGGATTCTGATGGAGAAGAATGATTTGAGCTCTGGCCAAATCAAGGGTATCGGCGTAGGATCTCCCGGACCTTTGGATCCTTATACCGGATACATTAAAGAAACCTTGAATTTAAAAGCTGTACGCAATTATCCATTGGGAGAATCCCTGGCAGAAGCGACGGGGATGCGGGTCTGTGTGGATAATGATGCCAATTGTTTTGGCTTGGGAGAACAGCGTGCGGGAAAAGCAAGGGGGATGCACCATGTGTTGGTAGGCACCTTGGGGACTGGTTTTGGTTTTGCCTATATTCTGAATGGGAATGTCTTGCACGGATCCACAGGGACGGCGACTGAAATTGGAAAGCTTCCTTATCAGGGGGGGATTTATGAGGATTTTGTGACGGGGCGCGGTCTTCGAGCCATGCATGCCCGGTTAAGCGGTGAAGATCTTGAACCAAAAGAAATTTCTGAACGGGCATTCAAAGGTGATGAAAACTGTCTGAAAACCTTTGTGGAATATGGGCGGACCTTGGCCTATACCGTCTTACCCTTTATTGCGCTGGTGGATCCTGAAATTGTGGTTCTTGGAGGATCGGTATCCATCAATTGGCCCTTTTTTCAGGCCAGCCTTAAAGAAACTATTCGACAACATATCTTTACTCATCAGCAGGAACATTTGAAAATTGAGAAATCC
>JASGMP010000044.1 GCA_030156395.1 Fidelibacterota bacterium | reverse complement strand
TTGATTTGATTGAAACGCCAGGAGCGACGCCAACTTCCAACTTCCAGCTTCTAACTTCTAACTTCATAAAGATGATTGCCTGTCCTGTGAAAAAGGGCCCGGTTTACCAGGATATTTCACGGGATGATTTGGTTTACGTGGGTCAATAAATGTTTAGAATCCTTGCTTCCACCAGGCTAAAGCTTGGGGATATTTGTACCCTCGCCCTGTTTCTCCCTTGTGCCCTCATACTCTTGCACCCGCGTACCCATTATGCCGCCTTTCTTATTCTCCATTGTATCTCTCTTGCGGAAGGTCTAAATTTAACTTTGGTATACTTTATGTAAGGAGAAAATATGTCTATCTCTCGTGAAGAAGTATTACATATCGCAAAACTCGCCCGTCTGAGTCTGTCGGAAGAAGAGATCACTATGTATACTCATCAATTGGGCGATATTCTGAATTATGTTCAAAAACTCAATGAATTAAATATTGATGATGTTGAACCCATGAAGCATGTCCTGAATATGGTCAATGTCCTCCGGGAGGATAAAGAACTCCCCTCCCTTTCCCGGGAAGATGTTTTGAAAAATGCGCCCGAACACGATAAGGAATTTTTCAAAGTCCCCCGTGTGTTGAGGACAGAGTGAGCAAATCCGCAATGTCCGTCCTTGGTGTTATTCCTGCCCGCTATGGCTCTACACGTTTCCCGGGGAAACCGCTGGCCCTTATTGGGGGGATACCCATGATCAACCGGGTAGCCCGACAAGCCCTGAAAACAAAATTGCTGGATCGTATTATCATTGCTACGGATGATGATAGAATCGCTAAGACTGTCCGTGCCGACGGATTTGAAGCTCTTTTAACTTCACCGGGTCACGTAAGTGGTTCGGACAGACTGTTGGAAGTGGCTGAAAGCGTTTTGGCGGATATCTATGTAAATATTCAGGGAGATGAACCTTTCATTGATCCGGATACCATCGATAAAACCGTTTCCCTGGTGATAAGCCGTCCGGAGCTGGATGTGGCAACCACAGCGGTACATTTCACATCGATCCATGAATGGCAAGATTCTAACCGGGTTAAAGTTTTATGTGACGACGCCATGAATGTCCTCTGTTTTTCCCGTTTGCCCATCCCAAGGTCTCAAAGCGGTTCCCTTCCCCCGAACGTTTTCCGGCATGTTGGCCTCTATGTCTACCGGAAAGATGTGTTACAGGCATTTGGTGATTTGCCGGTTCATCCTGTTGAAAAAGAGGAATCCCTGGAGCAGTTACGCCTTTTGATGGCAGGTTTTCATTTTGGCATCACTCTTTCAAATCACGATTCTCCTTCTGTGGATGTCCCCGAAGATGTGAAATATCTGGAGCAATGGATGCACCTGAATGGTTTTGAATAAATTGAGGGGAGTATGAACATACCGAAAAAAACAAAATTCATTTTTGTTACTGGCGGTGTGATTTCCGGACTGGGAAAAGGAATATCCGCCGCATCAATTGCCTACCTTTTAAAGGAGAGCGGACTCCGGGTTACGATTCAAAAATTTGATCCCTATCTCAATGTGGATCCGGGAACCATGAGTCCTTTCCAGCATGGTGAAGTGTATGTAACGGAAGATGGAACGGAGACGGATCTCGATTTGGGCCATTATGAACGATTTCTGGATCAGAATATGTGCCGTGAGAATTCATGCACGTCTGGACAGATTTACAACGCCGTTTTGGATAAGGAACGGAAAGGGGATTACTTGGGTGCTACGGTTCAGGTGATCCCCCATGTAACCAATGCGATTCAGGAACGGTTTACGGCTATCCTGGCGAAAAATGATTATGATGTGGTGATTACAGAGGTAGGAGGGACCGTCGGCGATATTGAAGGACTTCCTTTTCTGGAAGCTATCCGACAGTTTGAATTAAGTCTTGAACGAGGACAATATGCCAATGTCCATGTGACATTCATGCCCTTTATTAAAACATCCGGTGAAATTAAAACAAAACCGACTCAACATTCTGTGAATAAATTACGGGAAATCGGGATTTATCCGGATATTATTCTTTGCAGAACCGAACGGCCCATGATGGATACATCCACCCGGGATAAAATCGCCCTCTTTTGCAATGTCCGAAGAGAAAGTGTCCTGGAGCTTCATGATGCCTTTACGATTTATGAAGTTCCCCTATTGCTCTATCGCCAACAGTTCCTGGATGTGATTCAGAAATACCTGAATGTGACTTATAAAAAAGAAGTCAATATGGAACGTCTCAGAGACATTGTTTACCGGATTAAAAACCCTTCTGATCAGGTGAATATTGCAGTAGTGGGAAAATATACAGGACTTGCAGACGCTTACAAGAGTATCTGTGAAGCTTTTGTCCATGCCGGGGCGGAAAATGATGTGAAAGTTAATATCCTTTGGGTCGAATCGGAAAATCTGGAATCGTCGTCGGAAGATCACATCCGGAATCAATTGAAAGATGCCGACGGTATCCTGGTTCCTGGCGGATTTGGTGACCGGGGCATCGAAGGGAAAATCTCAGCAGTCAGGTATGCCCGGGAAAAAGGAGTCCCCTTTCTGGGAATTTGTCTGGGACTCCAGGTAGCGGTTATTGAATGTTCGCGAAATCTGGCCGGACTTGAACAGGCAAACAGCACGGAATTTGATTCTCAGACCCCCCATCCCGTCATTGATCTGATGAAAGAGCAGAAAGGTGTTCAGAAAAAAGGGGGTACCATGCGGCTGGGGACCTATGAGTGCAACCTGATGCCGGGAACTCTCATTCAAAAGGCCTATGAGTCAACACATATATCCGAAAGGCATCGGCACCGGTATGAAGTGAATAATGCCTACCGGGATGTATTATCCAATAATGGACTCATCTTTTCCGGAATCAACCCTACTCTCAATCTGGTAGAAGCTATCGAATTAAAGGAGCATCCCTGGTTTGTCGGGGTTCAGTTTCATCCCGAACTGAAATCCCGGGTTACCAAAGCCCACCCGCTTTTCCGTGAACTGGTTCGCGCTTCGTATCAATATAAAAAAGAAAAAAGTTGAGTAGATAATGAATCCCTTACATATTCCACCTTTCCATGCCGGAAAGGGAAAACCTCTCTTTTTTATCCTAGGCCCATGTGTGATCGAAAGCCGGCAGCATACCCTGTACATGGCTGAAATGCTTACCCAAATAGCTAATGAATTAAGTATTCCTTTTATATTTAAGGCATCTTTTGACAAGGCTAACCGGACGTCTATTCATGGTTTTCGGGGGCCTGGACTGGAAAAGGGCCTGGCTATTTTGCAGGAGGTCCGCGAGACCTTTCATATGCCGGTGTTAACGGATATCCATGATGCCGGCCAGGCAAACGCGGTTGCTGATGTGGTGGATATTTTACAAATCCCGGCGTTTTTATCCCGTCAGACCGACCTGTTGGCAGCAGCCGCAGCGACCGGTAAGATCGTGAATATAAAAAAAGGTCAGTTTTTAGCGCCCTGGGATATGAAAGAGGCAATAAACAAGTGTTTTGAATCAGGAAATCAGCAGGTGATGCTTACCGAAAGAGGCAGCTGTTTTGGCTACAATAATCTGGTCGCCGATATGCGGGCAATTCCAGAAATGCAAAAGCTGGATGTCCCGGTGGTTTTCGATGCAACTCACAGTGCTCAACTTCCTGGAGGGCGGGGTAACGAAACCGGCGGTATGCGGGAATTTGTCCCCACCCTGGCGAAATCGGCAGTTGCCGCGGGAGCGGATGGTATTTTTATGGAAATTCACCATGATCCCGACCATGCCCTGAGTGACAGTGCGACCCAGTGGCCCCTTGACAAAACATTTGAACTGATTTCCGAACTGAAAATCCTGGCAGCCATTATACGGAGTTGAAAAATTTATGACAGATGATTTGAAAAAAAGAATTCAAAAAGTCAAATTACTGATTACAGACATGGATGGTGTCCATACAGATGGTTCATTCTATGTTGGATCTATGGGAGAAATGAAACGCTTTCATGCAACAGACGGTGCCGCGATTGTTTTGGCCCACCATGCTGAATTCCCCATTGCCGTCATTTCGGGTCGTGCATCGGATGCAACGCGGCAACGGATAAAAGAACTTCATATATCCCCTGATCTTGTCTATGAAGGATATATGAACAAAACCATTCCTTATGAAAAACTTCTGGAAAAATTCAACATTTCTGATGAAGATGTGGCGTATGTAGGTGACGATTTTATTGATGAACCGGTTTTAAGACGAGTTGGTGTTTCCTTTTCCGTGGCCAATGCCCGGGAAGAAATTCGCCAGATTGTAGATTATGTAACAACGGCGGAAGGAGGATATGGTGCCGTTCGCGAAATCATTGAACTGATTTTGAAAATACAAGGACGTTTTGAAACGGCATTGCATAAAATGAGAACGCTTTATACACAGGTTGAATCATGAGTAATCCAATCAAGGATGCGGCAAAAGTTATTGAGGATGAAATCAATGCCCTGAAAAATCTGATTCCTCGTCTGAACGGCGATTTTTCCAAATCGGTGGATCTGATTCTGAATTGTCAGGGACGGGTTATTGTGACAGGTATCGGAAAGTCTGGACATATTGGACGAAAAATTGCGTCAACCCTCTCCAGTACAGGCACCCCTGCCTTCTTTCTCCATCCCGCAGAAGCCCAACACGGTGATTTGGGCATGATTTCTCCCGAGGATATTCTTATCATAATCTCCAACAGCGGAGAATCGGATGAAATTATTAAAATTATGCCCTCCATACGTCGGATGGGACTCAAAATCGTGGGGTTTATCGGCAATCTGAATTCCACTCTGGCCCAGCGCTGTGATTTCCTCCTGGATGTGAGTGTGGAAAAAGAAGCCTGTCCCATGAATCTTTCCCCCACATCCAGCAGTACAGCTACACTGGTTATGGGTGATGCCTTGGCAATTGCCCTGCTGAAACAACGACAATTCAACAAACGGGATTTTGCCATCCGTCATCCGGGAGGTATGCTGGGCAAAAAACTTCTCCTCACAGTCCGTGACCTGATGCATCAGAACGAAGAGTTGCCTGTCGTTCGAATCGATACATCCGTGAAAAACCTTGTTATGGAAATGACCGCAAAAAACCTCGGTATTGTAGGGGTCCTGAATGATAAGGAAGAACTGATCGGTGTAGTAACAGACGGGGATTTGCGACGGGCCGTGGAAAAGTATGAGAATATTTTTAAATGTAAACCGGAAGATATAATGACCCGCAATCCCAAAAAGGTCACCCCGGGACGCCTGGCCGTAAGTGCCCTCCACCAGATGGAAAAATATAGTATTACTTCCGTCTTTGTGGTCCAGAATAATAACAGCCTTCAACCGATCGGACTAATTCATATCCATGATATTCTTAAATCCGGAATTGTGTAGATGGTATGAAATGTCTCATTTACATAAGGGAATCCGGTTTGCTGCTGACGGGATTGGCGGTGATTTTTCTCTTTTCAGCCTGTTCTCAACTGGATGAAAAAGAACTTGAAAAGCCCTGGGAATCTCCTGACCAGGAAAGCTGGAATGCTGTTTTGACTATGAGCCGGCAGGATAAACTCAGTGCCCGTGTTTATGCCGGGAGGATGAAACAATTTAACGAGACCGGCGAAGTGTATATCGGGGACAGCATGCGGGTGGATTTTTACAATGATGAAGGCAGGCACACCTCTTTTCTGAAATCGGACAGCGGAATTGTGAATGAAAAAAAACAGAATCTTATCGCCATTGGCAATGTGGAATTCCGCTCCGATACAGGATATGTGATGTATACCAATACCCTCTTTTGGCTGAATGACAGTAACCTGGTATACACAGACGGGGATATTGAACTCTTTTCTGAAAGGGATACGCTGTATGGCACAGGTTTTAAAAGTGATGTAAGACTTGAAAACTGGACAATAGACAAGCCCCGGGGAAGTACCCTCCGGGAATATGATGTGGACAATTAAACGGATAGATGATGAAAATTCTGAGAGCGGAAAATCTTGTAAAAATTTATGGAAAACGGAAAGTCGTGAATCACGTATCCGTTCACGCTGAAAAAGGGGAAATTGTTGGACTTCTGGGACCGAACGGTGCAGGAAAAACAACGACTTTTTACATGATTACCGGCATGATTCGCCCCAATGCTGGAAAAATTTTCCTCGATGACCTGGAAATAACTCATCTGCCCATGTATAAACGGGCCAGACTGGGTATTGGTTATCTTTCCCAGGAGGCGTCTGTTTTCAGGAAACTGTCTGTGCAAGATAATCTGCGATTGGTACTGGAAATGATGGGATTATCCAAAGCAGAGATGATGAAAGAAATCGATCACTTGCTGGATGAATTTCATATTCAGCACATCCGAAAAAATAAAGCTTTTACGTTAAGCGGCGGGGAACGGCGACGGATTGAAATTGCCAGGGCTCTTGCATCCCATCCGGATTTTATTCTCCTGGATGAACCTTTTGCCGGCATTGACCCCATCGCCGTGGAAGATATTCAATCCATTATCCTCGATTTGAAAAAAAGAAATATCGGGATCGTCATTACCGATCATAATGTCCATGAAACCCTGAGTATTACGGATCGTTCTTATCTGCTGTTCGAAGGGCAAATTCTCAAGGAAGGAACAGCCCACTTCCTGGCAGAAGATCCCGATGCGAAAAAACTCTATCTGGGTGAAAAATTCAGACTTGACCGATAATTTTCGATGACACTCAAATTACACCTGTCTCAGGAACAACTTCTAAAACTTACACCGCAGCAGATCCAGCTCTCTGCCCTCCTGCAATTACCCATCCAAAATCTGGAGCAGGCCATCGATGAAGAACTAGAGAAAAATCCTGCCCTTGAGATAGACGAAGAAGCAACACTCCGCAAATTGGAACGAAAAAAAGGGGATGAAAACCGGGATCGACAGGAGAGTTACGATGATCCGGAATATGACTGGGAATCGCTGTTCAGCCGGGCAAATCACTCAGCCGGATTTTCATACGTGGGACGGGAAGAGTCTTCAGACCTTCCCCAGCCAGATACGCCAGGGTTTTTTGAAAAAATTTTACAACAGATTCGGACCAGTGGACTCAGTGAAGAAGATATGACTATTGCCGAACAGATTATCTGGAATACGGATTCTGACGGCTACCTGAAAGTGCCCGTTGAAAATATTGCCTACCGGCTGAATGTGGCTCCTGAAAAGGTAGAGGGAGTGCTTTATCTCATTCAACAAATGGATCCCCCGGGTATCGGTTCGCGGGATTTACGGGAATGTTTGCTGAGTCAATTGAGAGAAATGGACGTTCCGGACTATGTGGTCAAAATTGTAAAATACCATTTCGACGATTTTGCAAACCATCGTTTCGAGCACATTCTCCGTCAATTGCACATTTCCCGGGAGGATTTGGACAAGGCACGGAAAATTATCGGCCGGCTGAATCCAAAACCGGCATCGGATGATTCATCTTTTGATAATTATGTGGTTGTCCCTGATTTGATAGTGACTGAAGAGAATGGAGTCTTTCAGGTCATGGTGAACGACGGATCCATTCCGGAACTTAAAATATCTTCCACATATCTGGAACTGGCATCCCGAAAAAAAAAGGTGGATAAGGAAACCCGCGATTATCTGAAAAAAAAGATAGATTCAGCCCGCTGGTTTATCCAATCTATATATCAACGGCGCGACACCATGATCCGAGTGATGAAGGCCATTATAAATAGGCAGAAACCATTTTTTGAAGGAAGGCCTGAGGGACTGAAACCTATGATTTTAAAAGATATTGCCGAAGATGTGGGCATGGATATTTCTACTATTTCCCGGGTAACCAACGGGAAATATGTCCAGACACCTGTGGGATTATATGAATTGAAATATTTTTTTTCCGAAGGCATGAAAGATGTGGATGGTGATGATGTATCCACACGGTTGATCAAGCAGGCACTAAAGGAGATTGTTGACCACGAGGATAAACGGAATCCCCTCAACGATGAAAAAATGGTTCGGGCTTTGGAAGAACGTGGATTCAAAATTGCCCGGCGGACTGTAGCAAAATATCGGGAACAGATGGGAATACCTGTTGCCAGATTGCGCCGTGAGTTATAACATTGGAACAAGGAATCATCAAAAACATTTATCCATAAAAAAAGGATAAAATAAATGCAACAAATACTTGGAACAACCATTCTGGGAATTCGGCGAAACGGGAAAGTGGCCATCGCCGGGGACGGTCAGGTAACCATGGGTCAAACGATTATGAAAGCCGGAGCTGTAAAAGTCCGTGCCCTTTATCATGATCAGATTCTTGCCGGATTTGCCGGGGCGACAGCCGATGCTTTCACACTTTTCGAAAAATTTGAAGAAAAGCTGCAAACCTATAAAGGGAACATAACCCGTGCATCTGTGGAATTAGCTAAAGAGTGGCGGAGTGATAAATACCTTCGTCGCCTGGAAGCTCTTTTGATCGTTCTCAATAAAGAGGCGGGCTATATCCTCAGTGGCACTGGGGATGTAGTGGATGCCGATGACGGGATTTATGCTATCGGTTCGGGTGGACCTTATGCCCAGGCGGCGGCACGGGCCCTGGTGGCTCATACCGATTTATCAGCCCGGGATATTGCTGAAACATCCCTGAAAATCGCAGCATCCATTTGTATTTATACTAATGAAAATATTACTGTCATGGAGTTATAATATGCCTTTGAAACCAAAAGAAATTGTCGAAGCCCTCGATTTATATATTGTCGGACAGCAAAAAGCAAAACGGGCGGTGGCTATTGCTCTGCGGAATCGCTGGAGGCGGCAACAAGTTTCGGGTAATCTGAAAGAAGAAATCCTTCCGAACAATATCATTATGATTGGCCCCACCGGCGTCGGAAAAACTGAAATTGCCCGCCGGTTGGCCCATCTGGCCAATGCTCCCTTTTTGAAAGTTGAAGCCACAAAATTTACGGAAGTGGGATATGTCGGCCGGGATGTGGAATCTATGATTCGGGATCTGATGGCTATTGCCGTTCACATGGTGGAACAGGAACATGAAGCCCTGGTCTGGGAAATAGCGGAAAAAATCGCGGATGAACGGATTTTGGATATCCTTTTTCCCGTGAACAAGAATGAACATGAGGATGAAATTGAACAAGAACGGGTAGGGAAAACCCGTGAGAAACTCAAAGAAATGTACAAAAACGGTCAATTTGACGATCGGTATATTGAAGTGGAACTCCCCGAGTCACCCGGTATCGGGGGAATATCGATTATGGGTCCTATGGGTGGCGGCGGAATAGATGAAGCCTCTGATTTCCTGAACAGTGCCATGAGCAATCTCTTCGGCAAAAAGAAAAAGAAGAAAAAAGTTAAGGTCAGCGAAGCGAAAAAAATCCTTACGGAACAAGAGGCGGATAAACTGGTGGATAAAGCCAAAGTTCAGCAGGAAGCCCTGAGCCGTGTTGAAAACGACGGTATCATTTTTCTGGATGAAATTGATAAAATTACTACCAGCTCCGATTCAGGCCGGAGTGCCGATGTAAGCCGGCAGGGTGTTCAGAGGGATTTATTGCCGATTGTGGAAGGATCCACCGTCAATACCCGATATGGGGTTGTGCGAACAGACCATATTCTTTTTATTGCTGCAGGGGCCTTTCATACCAGCAAACCGTCTGATTTGATCCCTGAATTGCAGGGACGTTTTCCCATTCGTGTGGAACTGGATAGCCTGACCACAGAGGACTTTATCAAAATCCTCACCCATCCCCAGAATGCCCTGATTAAACAGTATCAGGCCCTTCTGAATGCGGAAGGGGTTGAACTGGTTGTGAAGGAAGATGCCCTGAAGGTTATTGCTGAGAAAGCAACAGAGGTCAACGACCGGACAGAGAATATCGGCGCTCGGCGACTTCATACCATTCTGACCCAGATTCTGGATGATGTGATGTTTAACGCACCCGATACCTCCAAAAAATTTGTCCTTGATGCTAAAACCGTCCACGAAAATATCGATGATATTGTGACCGATGTGGATATGAGCAGATACATTTTGTAGGAGTTAAAAGTAGAGAGTAAAGAGTTTGAGGACGGGGGTGGGAATTAATCTTAACTCATAACTCAACTCTCAACTCACACTCTTTACTCTCTACTCTTAACGCTCAACTCGAAAGGAAAATGCATGTCATTCAACGTAAAAGGTCGGCATTTACTGACACTGAAGGATTACTCTCCGGAGGAGATCCTTTTTCTGGTGAGATTGGCGGAAAAGCTTAAGGCGGATAAGTACGCCGGCATTTTCGCAGAGAATCTGAAACACAAGAATATTGCCCTGATTTTTGAAAAAACATCCACCCGGACCCGCTGTGCTTTTGTGGTGGCAGCTGTAGATGAAGGTGCCCATCCGGAATTCCTGGGGAAAAATGATATTCAACTGGGTAAAAAAGAGTCCGTTGCCGATACAGCCCGGGTTTTAGGGCGCATGTTTGACGGTATCCAATTCCGGGGATTTTCCCATTCCACTGTGGAAACACTGGCAGAATATGCCGGAGTGCCTGTTTGGAATGGGCTGACGGACAAATATCATCCTACCCAGGTTCTGGCAGATTTGCTAACCATCCGGGAACAACTGGGCCGCCTGAAAGGTGTCCGTCTGGCCTATGTCGGTGATGGCCGAAATAATATGGCAAATTCATGGATGATTGGTGCTGCAAAAATGGGCATGGACTTTCGGATTGGGGCCCCCGCATCGCTTTTTCCGGAGCAATCACTTGTGGATGAAATGAAAGCTGTTTCCCGGGAAACCGGTGGAAAAATCCTTCTAACAGAAGATTTACGCGAAGCCGTGACACAGGCGGATGTGATCTATACCGATGTATGGGTATCCATGGGCGAAGAATCCGAATTTGAAAACCGGATAAAAATCCTAAAACCCTATCAGGTGAACAAAAAGTTACTAGATAGTACCGGCAATGCCGAAACCATTTTTCTCCATTGCCTACCTGCTTTTCACGACCGCAACACTCTTGTCGGTGAAGAAATATATCAGAAGTATGGCCTTGATGCCATGGAGGTTACCGATGATGTCATCTTATCGCCGGCGAGCAGAGTGTGGGATCAGGCGGAAAACCGGGTTCATACCATCAAAGCCGTGATGGTAGCCACTCTGGGAAAGTAGGTTTATCCTGTCCATTTTCAGAGTCAAAACAAAAATCACCGAAAATCACCTGATGAAGGGGAAACATGCGGATCTCCCCCTTCCTTTTACTTTTATATCGGATGTTCACTTTACAACAGAACTCACTAACCGGGAACTGGCGAAACGGAAAAAAGTCTTTGCCCTTTTGGATAGTGTGAAAAAATCCGGTGGGACCCTCTTTATTCTGGGAGATTTTTTCGATTTTTGGTGGGATCAAAAGGATTATATCCCCAGTCAGTTGCAAGATGTGTATACAAAACTTAAGGAATTAAGAAGCGCCGGAATTCCTATTCACCTGATTGGCGGAAACCATGATTTCTGGCTTTATAAATTTCTGTGCCCATCCCTGAATATCATTTTTTACGATGATCATATGGATTTTTTCCATCAGGGAGTTCGATTTTATCTCACACATGGTGATGGTTTATTAAAGAATGATACCGGTTATCGGTGGATGAAACGATTGCTCCGCTTTCCTCCGGCTATTTGGGCTTTGGACCGATTTGATATAGAAGGAATCTATGCCACAGCCCGGAAAATCAGCCATACCAGCCGTGAATATACCTCGAAAAAATGGTCTGATCTCAATGCCATGGCCAATGAAATGCTGGATTATCTTCAGATGAAAAACCGTGAAGGATATGATATTGCCATCATGGGACATGTTCATTATCCCTCAAGACGGACAGAGGGAGGGAAAGAAGCCCTGGTGTTGGGGGATTGGATGTGGCATGCCAGCTATGCAATATGGGACGGGGAATCTCTTCATCACCTGGAGTGGCTGGATGTCACCTCCGTTGATCTATAATCTGGCGCCTACCGAATTGTAATCCGCCCTTCAATTTTTGAATCAATGATTTTCTGGTCCCGGACGGCTTTCAAAAACAAATCCCGGTCTAATATCCCCAGGTTTTTTACTTCTCTGTCTGATATCCCCAGGTATTTTTCCAGCTGTTCACCTACATAATTATTGGTCGCGACGGTATATTTTTTCCAGGGGATTACCCATTTTCCGTGAATACGAACCTTCTTTGCGGTTTCTTTTGATGTGTCGGCAACAAAGGTGACACCGGAAAACTGGAGGGAAATGCCTCGTTTCACCTGAAAGTCCAGCATTTTTTGGACTTCTTTTCCGGTGACGGTAAAAGTGATGATTTCATTGCTGAAGGGTGAGATTTCCCAGATATCCCGGACACGAATTGGACCAGCCGGAAGGTCTTTTCGGATTCCCCCGTTGTTTTGAATTCCGATATCGGCACCGGTGTAGGTCCGCATGGCATCGGTCAGCCAGTTTCCCAGATTGGTTTCTACGCCACTCCGGGACCAGTCTGTTTTCAGTTCTCCAATCACTTCATCCAGCTTTTTCCCTGCCTGGGCTTCATATGCTTCAACAATTTCGGCGACTTTCGGTGAGGGTTTTATTTTGCCGGGCCGGACTTCGAGGACTGAAAAATTGAAATCCCGGATGGTTTTTCCATCTGTTATCAGGTGTATTTCACCCACATAGCGTCCGTGGCTGGATGCCTGAACAATATAGGTGTTTCCCTCAATGCGGGGTTTGCTCATGTATGTGTGGGAATGTCCACCGATAATCAGATCGATATCCGGGACTTCCCGGGCCAGCTCAATGTCTTCATCAATTCCCTGGTGGGTGACGGCCACAATGAATTCAACACCCTCAAGTTTCAGGGAATCAATCAGATGGCGGGCTGTTTTAGCCGGATCTTCCACATAAAGACCTTCGAGATTTGTCGGAAGACACAGAGTGTATAAATCATCGGTGGTTAGGCCGATCAGTGCGGCTTTAAAGGGAAATGCTTCTGGGATCATTAGGGATTTAAAGAGCCTGGGGCCGTTTTTATGACGACGTAAATTTGCTGCGTACATATCAAATTCTGCTGAATCCCGTAAGGATAAAAGCCGGGTGAGTCCGTAATCAAATTCGTGATTTCCAACAGTAAAAAAATCCGGTTTGATGGCATTCAGAATACTGATTTGAGACATGCCACGGGTAATACTGCTGATAGGGGTCCCCTGAAAATCATCTCCGGCATGGACGGCCAATGCTTCAGGATATACACCCCTCAAAGAATCTACAAGTCCTGCCAGATAGGCATATCCGCCGACCATGTGTCCATCCGGATTGTAATTTCCGGGTTTCCACGGCATATTCTGGCTGTGAAAGTCATTCCAGTGTATAAAGCTTGCCTGATACTCTTCTGCGGAAGCCACGGCGGTAATTCCTGTGAGTATCACAACTGCGATCACAAAAATGCGTAATTTCATAAAACCTCCGAAAATGTAGGTTTTAATTTAAAATGTGATTTGCATCAAAGTAATACAAAAAATTTCTTGGGACTTGTAAGTAAAACCTGTAACTTACCGACCGGTAAGTAAGGAAACGCATGCGAGAAAAAATTAAGGAAACAGCAGCACACCTCTATGCATTGAAAGGCTATAATGCCACATCGATGCGGGAAATCGCCAAAGAAGTGGGGGTTACAAAAGCTTCATTATACTATTACTACGAAAGTAAAGAAGAACTGTTTTTTGATATTGTGAAGGATTCTTTTGCCCATTTGGTTCAGATGAGTCAACAGCTTGCAGACAGTGACCAACCGGTTTGGAGTGTTTTATCTGAATGGGTGGATAAGATAATCAGCTTTTCCAAGGTTAAAAAAGATAACTGGATGATCATCAACAAATTTTCCAGCGGTACCATAAAAGACCGGATCTTTGAAGAGTTTAACAGTTTCTGGAAAGAGAGTTTTAATTATCTTTCAAAGATCTTGGAAAAAGGAATAGATGAAGGAATGATTCGGAAAGATGTTGACATCTCAATGCTGACGGGTGCAGTTTTTGGCATTTTACACGGTTGTTGTACCGTGATTTATCGTGAAAATATAAAAATTGATGACAACCAAATAAAAACAATGATACTCGGGATACTTGAAGGAGGTATTGCATCACATGAAACATCCAAATAGAAGATTAGTCTGTTTACTGATCTTATGTGTGATATCCGTCTTGCCAGCCCAGGGTGAGGAACTCACGCTTGAAGCAGCGGAAAAGATTGCCTTGGAAAACAACATTCAGTTAAAAATGGCAGAAGCATCCCTGCAAAAGGCGGAAGCTGGTTTTCGTGAGGCCGTCGGCGGATTGCTGCCGGCTTTCAGCGCCTATGGGCAGTATACAAAGAACTTTGAATTGCCAGTGGTTGTGATTGATATCCCCGGTGCCGGTCCCCAATCCATTACCATGGGATCCACCTATAATTCCACCGGCGGATTATCCGTTTCCCAACCCCTGTTCACCAGTGGTGCTTTGTATTCATCCCTTCGAATGGCAAAGACAGGGGAAGAAATAGCCAAAATTCAAAAAAAACAGGAAAAAAACAGTGTGATTTTGACGGTACGTACCCTATATCAGCAGATACTCTTAGTAGAATCCCTGATTCAGGCCACGGAAAATTCACAACGATCCGCCTTGGCCAACTTTGAAATGGTCCAAAAAATGAAATCTGTCGGAAAAGCAAATCAGTTCGAAGTTCTACAGGCTGAAGTAAAGTATCGTGAAATCAGTCCTCGCCTTATGTCACTAAAAAACCAGAAAAAAAACCTAATGACAAATCTGATCACTTTTTTAAATCTGGAAACCGGACAAGACATTGAGCTGAGTGGTGAATTGACCCTGATGGACAACCCGTTCCGGGAATCTACCCTTGAAAAAATCAAGCAGGAAGCCCTGGAAAACCGGTATGAGCTGGTATTGCTGAAGCACCAGGAAAAAATGCTCAAATCCCA
>JASGMP010000043.1 GCA_030156395.1 Fidelibacterota bacterium | reverse complement strand
ACATCGCCTGAAGCGGCGGATAATGCGCTGAAATCCACTTCAAGGGTAAATGATTCACTTTCTTCCAGATTGATGTAAGAACCAGCGGAGCAAACAGGTACCCGCGGAGCTGCAGGTATATGGGCATCAATAGCAGGACAGGCTGTCGCTGAGGGCGGAGAATTAAAAGTGGCACTCACATTGCCTGCTGAATCTGCCAGGATCACCTGAACGGGAATTTGCTCATTTTCTCCCCTGTCCGGATCTCCCTGAATCACTGTATAAACTGCCGTATACGTATTGTTTCCGTGATCTGCAAAACCACTTGTGATGGATTTTGTATTGACTGTTAACGATAAAAGCACCAGGTCTGATTCTTCAGCCCGAATTGTTACCGTGACCGAGTCCCCGATTTTCCGCCAGCCGGAAGACGGTGAATAGGTGACTGATGTAATCACGGGGCGGTTGGCATCCACGGAAGGTGTGAGAGATGGAACCGGTGCACTGGTATAAACAGCGTTTGTATTCCCTGCAGGATCGGCAAGAACAATACTCACAGGTATCTGGTCATTCATTCCCCGGTCTGGATCTCCTTCCTCTACAGTATATGTCACGGTGTAGGTCCCGTTTAAATTGTCCGTAAACCCTGTGACGGCTTTTCCATTGATGGTAATGGTATGTTCCAGTAATCCCGTTTCACCGGCTGAAACCGTGAGATTCAGTGTTTCACCGATGGACAGAATGCCACTTTGGGGACTAAAGGTGAGACTGGAAATGGCAGGACGTGTGGCATCAACAGCGGGGCAATTGGCGGCATCGGGAGCCGTATCATAAACCGGACTCAGATTTCCTATGGCATCCCGGACCTGAATACTCAGGGGAAGTCGGTCTCCTTCTCCAATATCCATATCCCCTTCCACCACAGTATAACTCACGGTATAGGTGTTATCCAGATTATCGGTAAAATGTGTGACAGCCTTGCCATTCACTGTGATGGACTCCTCAAAAAGTCCCGTTTCTCCGGCATTAAAGGTTAGCAGCACCACATCTCCGATTTTCCGCCAACCGGTAGCAGGTGAATAGCTGACACTGTATATGGCCGGCTTATTGGCATCAATGGCCGGAGATATGGTGGCTGATGGAGAAACGGTATACACTGAACTCACATTGCCTGCCGCATCGGACAGTTGAATACTGACAGGAATGGTTTCATTCTCGGCAATATCCGTATGCCCGGAAGCAACGGTATAAAGCACGGTATATGTTCCATCTCCCAGATCTGTGAATTCTGTGGCGTCATGATCGTTGACTGATATGGATACAGGTTGCAAATTTGTTTCCGCTGCAAGAATGGTCATCGTGAGGGTCTCGCCGATTTTCAGCCAACCGGAAGCAGGTGAAAAGCTGACACCTGTAATCACCGGCTTTTGGGCATCCACCGCCGGAGAAACACTTGCAGCGGGTGAATCTGAAAAAACGGCACTTCCATTGCCGGCAGCATCTTTCAGGGTCACATTCAGGGGGATCTCTTCATCTTCAGCCACATCGGCATCCCCTTCGGCAACGGTATACACAACAGAATACCAACCCGTTCCCAAATCTGTAAACCCGGTGACACTTTTCGAATTCACCTGGATGGTTCCGGCTGTGAGTCCCGATTCATTTCCATTGATCAGCAGCGTGATGGTTTCACCAATGGTATGATATCCGGACGCTGGTTCAAAACTTACACCGCTGATCACCGGTGCATTGGCATCTATAGCCGGACAGGCACCTGCCAGGGGAGGCACGGTATAGGCTGTACTTTCATTTCCTGCCTCATCCATGAGTGTGACACTGACGGGAATCCGTTCACTCTCGGCTATGTCGGTATGACCAGCAGCCACTGTGTAAACCACCGTATACGAACCATCACCCATATCCGTAAATCCACTGACTTCTTCACCGTTTACCGTGATGGTCCCTTCATTTAAGCCGCTTTCGCCGGCCTGGATGGTCATGGTAATGGTTTCCCCAATTTTCCGCCAGCCCGAAGATGGACTGAAGCTGACAGCGGTCACCACCGGTACTCCTGCATCAATGGCAGGCGTCGATGTGGCCGGAGCTGCCAAAGTGTAGGCATCATTGGCATTCCCTGCGGCATCCTGCAACACAATATTGACCGGGATCTGATCCGATTCACCGATATTCTGATCCCCTGCGGATACGGTATATGTGACGGAATAAGTCCCGTTTCCAAGATCTGTAAAGCTTGAAATCACATTTTTACTGTTAACTGCAAATGTTGTAGCCATCAATCCGCTCTCGCCGGCATCTACGATGAGGGTAAAACTTTCCCCGATCTGATGCCATCCGGACGAAGGCTGATAGGTCAAACTGCTGATCGATGGTTTATGCCCGTCGATCGCCGGACTCACAGAAGCATCAGGGGATGTAGTATACGCCGTATTCTTATTCCCTGCTGCATCTGCGAGGATAAAGCTGATGGGGATTTGTGACGACCCGGCGATATCGTTATCCCCTTCAACAACTGTATAGGTTGCTGAATATGTTCCATCCAGATTGTCAGTAAATCCGGTGACACTTTTCCCATTCACTATCCCGCTGATCAGTGTCAGACCGGACTCGCCGGCATTGAGTAAGATTGTGATACTTTCCCCAATTTTCCGCCAGCCGGAAGCCGGAGAAAAAGCCAGGGTACTGATAACCGGCACATGAGCATCGATAGCGGGGCAGGACCCGGCAACAGGCGAAACCGTATAGGGAGAATTCTCATTCCCTGCCTCATCTATAAGCACCACGCTGACAGGAATTCTCTCAGCATCTCCAATATCTGTATCACCGGAAGCCACCGTATAGTTTACACGGTAGGATCCATCACCCAGATCAGTAAAACCCGTTACTGCTTTTCCATTTACGGTGACGGCTTTGTTATTCAGTCCCGCTTCACCGGCAGAAATGGTAAGGGTGATATTTTCCCCGATTTTTCGCCAGCCGCTTGAGGGATTAAAACTGACACCGGTAATCAGAGGTTTATTGGCATCGATGGCAGGCGATAAACTGGCTGAAGGTGACGTGGTATAGGCTGTGTTCTGATTTCCTGCATCATCCTGCATGGTAATGGAAATGGGGATCTGTTGAGTGGGACTCCGGTCTGTATGTCCGTCCACAATGGTGTATTGGACGGTATAGGATCCGTCATTGTTATCCTGGAGGGTTGACGTGACATCCGTATTGTTCACCGAAATTGCTGCGGCGCTGAGGCCGGATTCACCGGTCTGAAATGTCATTTCAATTACATCACCGATGGGTAGAATACCGCTGTTGGGGTTAAAAGAAACAGCTGTAATAACCGGCAAATGACCATCAATACCCGGGCACTGGGTATAAGCAGGAGAGGTGGTGTAGGCATCACTGGTATTTCCTGCAGCATCCCGGAAAATAACCCGGACCGGAACGACTTCATCTTCCCCGATATCATCATCCCCTTCGGAAATGGTATATTCAGCTGTATAGCTTCCATCCCCATTATCCGTCACCAAATCAGCTACCTGCCCATTGAGGGTGATCTCCTGGGTAATCAATCCACTTTCACCAGCCTGAATATTCAATCGGATTAAATCTCCCACTTTCATCAACCCGGTTGATGGTGAAAAAGCCACAGATGAAACCACCGGTTTACTGCCGTCAATCGCCGGACTCACATTGGCTGCAGGTGAAGTGGTAAAGGCAGCGCTTTCATTGCCGGCAATATCTGTCAACCTGACACTGATGGGAATTTGCTGACTTTCCATTATGGTTGAATGGCCCTCGACAACGGTATAGGTTACCGTATACGTATTATCCAGATTGTCGGTAAAATTTGTCACTGCGGCGCCATTGACTGTAATAACATCCTCCGTCAGGTCCGGCTCGCCGGCAGAGAAGGTCATGGTAAAATTGTCCCCGATTTTATGCCAGCCGGATGTAGGTGAAAAGACCACCGACGTGATCACGGGCTTGTTGGCATCAATCGCCGGTGTCACATTGGGTAAAGGTGAAGAGGTAAAGGTATCGCTCAGGTTGCCTGCCTGATCGGAAAGTTTCACCGAAATAGGAATCTGTTCATCTTCCGCCACATCATCGTGCCCTTCAATCACCGTATAAACTGCGGTATAAATTCCCCCTCCCTCATCGGTCATGTTGGTCACATTCTGGCTATTCACCAGAATTTGATTCCGGAGCAAATTTGTTTCTGTGGATGTGATCCGGAGAGAGATAGCATCTCCGATTTTATGATATCCACTGGCAGGCACGAATGACACGCCGGTAATCACCGGTTTATTGGCATCAATGGCGGGGGACTGATTGGCGGAAGGCGATGTAGTATAGGCCACATTGGTATTGCCTGCCCCATCCTCAAGAATTATACTGACAGGTATTTGTTCATTCTCTCCGATATCAGTATCTCCCTCTTCAATCGTATACACAACGGCCGAGGCTGTCCCGGCGGTGACATTTTTCCCATTGATCTGAACACTTTTGATAAAAAGATCGGTTTCATCACTGGCATTAATATTGAGGGTGATACTTTCACCCACTTTCCGCCAGCCGGATGTAGGTGAAAAGCTTACACTGTTGATGAGGGGCGGGGTTTGGTCCCAGGTCATAAGCACCTGGTCGGAATTGGACATCCCTGCTGAATCGGTTACCGTCAATTGCAAGGTATAATCCCCTTCCTGACTGGCCCAGACTGTGGTTGCCGCCGCCGTGGCATCTCCGAAAACAATGGATCCGGGACCGGACACCTTAGACCAGTCATAGTATTCTATACCAATATTATCCGTCGAAGCACTTCCGTCGAGATTGGCTGTATCCGCCGCAGCAAAATCATCCCCGGCAATGGCCTGGGGGCCTTCCGTATCCCCTTCCTGCGTCAGAATAAAGAAATTTCCCCCGGCAATACTCAGGACCGAAGACCTGGCTTCCGATGAATAGGCATTCCGGATAAAACCAATGGTGACGATAGCTGTTTCACTTCCTGAAGTGGGATAAATGGATTCTATCCAGGTATCGGCCGGATTTTTCGTCACTGTCCAGGCTTCGTCAGCTGTGATGGTAAAAGTTGTGGATGTGGCTGTTTCACTGACAACTTTACTGCCGGGACTCACACTGATGGTACCGTAAGCAAATCCGGTCCACAGGAACACTACAAAGAAAAACCGGACAATTTTTATAAATGTATTCACAATCATCCCTTTATCAGAAGACCCTGAAACCCATCCGGAATCCCAGTTCAAGCCAGTTACCCCATCCATTGCCCAGAATATCCGAAGTAAAAATCACCCGGGCGCCTGCCTGAATGGGAAAGCGTTTTCCCTTTGTAAGCCCGTAACTCTGTTCCAGGTAAAAACCCGGAGCATCCTTGATAATCCCTGCACCCACACCAAGCATTCCCGGATGAAAGGGCCGTTCAAAACTGAGAAATGCCGCAACACCGGAATAAAGTCCCCCCTGGGGAAGGGAATTTTCAAAGCGGAACGTGGAAATATCTACACCGGCATGGACCTTTTTAAACAGGAGGATAGGCAAACGGGTACTCATGCGAAAATCCACCGATGAATTCCAGGTCATCAGATCCACACTCGCCAGGGTAGGTGAAACGGCACCCACAGACACGATAAAACTCCGTTTCTCCCCTGTCTGAATCTCTTTGCTTTGGGCTGGAACGGCCTCTACCGGTTGTTCAGTCTGTTCCAACGGCTTATCCACCACCTCATCCGGAAAAAGAAACAGATCATCTGCGCTTTCCACAGTTTCTCCTTGCAAAAGGAGATCCAGATCATCAACCGGTTCTTCACCGGCCGTCGTTGTATCCTCGCTAAACAAAAGATCTTCCTCTTCGATCCCAAAAAGAGCGTCAAAATCATCCTGAGCCTGCAGCATCGTCACAAAAATCACAAAACACAAAAAAATCCTGAAAAACCACATCGCTTTTTTCATGGCGCCTAATCCATATATTGGTTTGAGGGAAACATCTGTTTAACCGGATACTCCTTTACAGATTAAATTTAACGCCCCTTATCAGTAAAATCAAGATATTGAATATTTAAAACTTTTTATACTGATAATTTATATCAGCGATACCAGAGCCATTCGATATCCAGAATGAACATCCGGTCGTTCGGCATCAGGTTGCTGGCGGTATAAACCTCCTTTTGAAGGACATTTTCAATACCGGCAGAAAGGGTAAATGTTTTCACCCGGGCGGTCACTTTCCCGTTCAGGGTCCAGTCGGAAACAGTCTTGCCGGTATATTGATCTCCCGGGACAAATCCAGGCAATTCAGGAATAAAATAGAGGTCTCCGGGATCATCATGCACCTGCCAGAGCCCTTCGACACGAAAGGTTAAATTGAGATTTTGAAACAGGGTGGTTCCGGTCTGGATACTTGGCAGAAGATTGACTCTTCCAGGATGATACCAGAGATATTCCAGTCCGTTAAAATCCCGGTAATTCCAGGTCAGACCTGCCAAAAGTTTTTCTTCACCGAATTTCAGGCTACCTTCCCCCTGCATCAGGAGAGCCGGCTCGTCAGTCACTGCTTCGACACGATTCGTCGTGGAATGATATTGAAGAGCATAGGTTTCGGCCCGGCGATAACTCCACCGATGACTGGCCTGAAGACGGATAAGCCGCCCAAAGGATCGGTCCACAGTGAAACAGGCTGTGATAAAATCGGCTTCCGTGCCGGCTCCATAATGGGTAATTAAAACAGCCGGATAAAAGCGGGCTTCCAGGGCGAACATTGCACGGGCACCCCATCGGGAGACGGCAATCCAGCCGTCATAGCCAAACACCGATTCATTATTGGATGAAAGGGTAAAACCGGCTTCTCCCAAGGGATGATAAAAAGTGGGAACAAGGTTGATCTGGGAAAAACGAAAGTGCTCATCTCCAGGCCAGGATTCATACCACTCTCCTTCCAGGTTCAATGACCACCAGTCTTTGAAAAGTACCAATCCACCTACCATTTCAGCATATTGGGTGCTGCCTGCAAGCAAAGAATCCCCCCGGTCCGGTTTAAAACGTCCATACTGGCCATCCAGATATGTATCAATATCCACATTTCCGACTGACTTTTTCATGCTCCAGTTCAGGTGATGGGTCCGGGCATCCCATTGGGTGAATTGATTGGAAAGGGGATTATACAGATTCGGTTTTGTATTTACCACACTTAATTTCAAAGTATGATCCAAGCCATGATAGACAGCCAGAAAATCATTTTTCTTTAACTGACTGTAACCTTCGTATGTAAGCCATTGCCCGGCCAGAACCCAGCGTCCCTGTGAGGACACAGGGGAAAAAAGGACGCGGACATCCGAGAGTCCAAAATCCCCGCTTTGCCAGATTGCTTTAGACACCGCAGAATCCACATCCGGGACATTTCCGGGATGCTGTGAACGAATCCATGTGGTGGTAAGCTGGGTAGTGCCGTCCAGATTATCCGGCAGAAAAGTAAATTCTTTCCCATATTTTTCAATTCCCAGGTTTTGGGCGGATACAAAAGAAGCGGTGCTTAGGATTATCACAATGAATCTGTAAAACATAAAAAAACCTCATGAAGCTAGATAATGGGGATATTTTTTAGTAACAAATTGAACCAAAACAGGGCCTAAGATGGCGAAAATCAGGGTATTGGACAGAATATGGATGCCGTAAAAAGGGAGACCGGAAAGGTAAGTCGCCCATATTTGGGGACCGGAAAAGCCGGAAGCCAGGGGAAAAGCCAGGCTTGTCAGGCTGTCATAGATAAATGTCAGAAGCAACCCAGCTGCCCCAAAGAGGAATATGAGTATTTTTTTTTCATGGCGAATACGCCGGATCACCGGTCGCAGCCCAAAACCTACGGAAGCAAGCAAGATAAATCCCAGCAATTGTGAAACCAACATCGGGGGATAGGCAAGTCCACTCCCCATGGGATTGGCAACGGAAAACACCAGTTCTCCCAGAAAAGCAACAAAAACACCCCGGACCCATCCCAGGAAGAGACCACTTAAAAATGCAATAAAAAGGATAAATTCCACGTTGGGCACATATAGAAAGGCATATCCAAGTCCCCAAAATAAAGCTAAAAAAATACCGATCTCCACAATGCGGCGGTTTTGCTCATAATGTGCAAACTTATTCGTCATGATCCTCCTCTTTCAGTATGGGTATTCGGAAGTAATTCCGGTTACTGGTCCAGATGCCCTCCGAGAGGTCTTCCTCCCGGATTTGTTTCATCATATTCATACGAGCATCCAGTTCATCGATATAATGGACAAGCAGGGCTTCATCGAAAGCCGGTTTTTTGGGGGCCTGATATTCATATTCCCCCTGATGAGCCAGAATGATATGTTTCAGTTTCAAGGCTGTCATTGCCGGAAATCCCTCTCTTTTCCCGATATAATCTCGTATCAGACTGTATCCCTGAACAGTATGGCCGATAAAATTTCCTTCATCCGTATAAAAATTATCAGGAAAACCGCTTAGTTCTTCAAGTTTGCCGATATCATGGAGGATAATACCGCTGATGAGAAGATCCCGGTTAACCGAATACACATCAGCGGCCGTTTCGGCAAGGGCAACCATAGTATACACATGTTCCAGGAAACCGCCTACATAGGCATGGTGGAGTTTCAGGCTGGCAGGATGATTTTTTATCTTTTGTTCATGATCCTTGCATATAGCCATGGTCAGTTCTTTCAGCCAGGGATCCTCCATCACGGATATGGCATTCAAAACCGATTTCCACATCAGTTCCCGGTCCCTTTTTGTCGCCGGAAAAAAGTGTTCCCATGAAATGCCCATCTCCTCCAGATCCTGGGAGCTCAGGGGTTTAATGGAAGAAACAATCAGCTGGAGGGTTCCCAAATACTCTTCACACTGCCCACGGACCCCCACGGGAAGACCGGTTTTCAGAATTTCGGCGAGTTCCTTTCCCTGTTCCCACACCTTGGCATTGATCCGTCCTGTCAGATCCCCCAATACCAGATCCAGGTAAGGTTTTCCGTCCCGGGTCCGCCTAAGGGCCATTTCCCGTATCATCAGCACCGAAGCCACCGGACTGTTGGCTTTGAAGGCTTCCACTTTCTTCAGCTCATTCCGTGTCATTCCAATCTCTCTTTGTTAGAACCATCAATATTCTTAGTAACACAACCCTTTGAAAAGTTAACGCAATTATCATAATAGGTTAATGATTATTTTTGTATCATTCAATAAATAAAGCTGGTAAAGTATTTTAGATTTTTCAAAGTTTTTTCTATATTTTGACCTGTGATGTCTTATAGACAGTAAGGAAATGGCAAACCGTACAACCTGACAGGTTGAATAAAGTGGGAGATCTTGAGCCTTGAAATTACGAACATTCAAAAAAGGCATACACTTGGAGGAGTACAAGGAATTTAGTTGCGACAAAAAAATTGAACAAATGCCTCTTCCGAAGCAGGTGTATATTCCTTTGCAGCAACATATTGGAGCACCGTGTGAACCGCTTGTCAAAAAAGGCGATACGGTAAAAACCGGGCAGGTTATCGGCCGGAGCAGTGCGTATGTTTCAGCCCCGGTTCATGCCAGTATCACCGGAGTTGTAAAGGCCGTAGATAAATTTTTCCATCCCCTTGGCATGCGGGTGGAAATGGTTCATATCGAGCGAACAGGGGATGAAGATGACTGGGAATTGCTTTCCATACCGGAAAATTGGGAAAAAGCTCCCCGGGTGGAACTGATCAAGTTGATCAATGACGCGGGGATTGTGGGGATGGGAGGCGCCGCTTTTCCTACCCATGTAAAACTCAATCCTCCCACTGACAAAAAAATCGATTCATTTATTCTGAATGGTGTGGAATGCGAACCGTATCTGACATCAGATCACCGGTTGATGGTCGAACACACAGATCAGATACTAGCCGGCATGAACATCATTATGTCCATCCTGAATGTGGAGAACGGGTATATCGGCATCGAAAACAACAAACCAGATGCCATTGAGATGATGAGTAAACGCGTGAAGGAACTGGGCTACAGTTTTTTGGTTGTTCCCCTGGAAGTCAAATATCCCCAGGGAGCAGAAAAGATGCTCATTGAATCAGTCCTGCGCCGAAGAGTCCCCGCCGGTGGACTCCCCATGGATGTGGGCGTCGTGGTGAACAACGTGGCCACTGCCAAAGCTGTGGCTGATGCGGTATTAGAGGGAAAATCCCTGGTGGAACGGGTCACAACAGTGACGGGAGATGGGATCGTCAACCCGAAAAACCTTCTCACCCGTATAGGAACGCCTTTTAATGACCTGGTGGAATTTTGTGGCGGTGCCAAAGATGAAACCACCATGGTTTTCATGGGCGGCCCCATGATGGGACAGGCACAATACGATTTATCGGTCCCTGTGATCAAAGCGACCGGGGGTATTGTTTGTAATACCTCGAAAATGATCACCATGGTGAAACATTTTCCTTGCATCCATTGTGGGGCCTGCGTGGACGCATGTCCTATGTATCTGCTCCCCACCCAACTGGCCAAATTAACCGAACATAAGAAATATGAAGAGGCGGAAAAACTAGGGATTCAAAATTGTATCGAATGCGGATCCTGCGCTTTTTCGTGTCCAGCTCACATTCCCCTTGTCCAATGGCTCCGCGTAGGAAAAATGCGTGTCTCCGAATTGAAACATAAACAAAAAGCGTCATAACATGAGTGAACGGATGGAAAAAAACGAGATAACAGCGTCTGATCAGGCTGCCGAAGCTTCGGAAACTCCAAAAAAGAAAGCCCCGGCACCCAAACCGAAAAAAGATCCCCGGGACCATTTATACAAACCCAAGGGACGGCCATTAACCATGTCCTCTTCGCCGTATTCCCAGACAAAAGACAACGTCCCGAAAATCATGTGGTGTGTAAGTCTGGCCCTGACACCGGCAGTTATCGGCGCCGTGATCTTTTTTGGATTGAAAGCTGTTTATATGATCAGCATCTCCATTCTGGCGGCCATGGCAACGGAATGGATCATTACCCGTATCCGGAGAAAACCAAATACACTGGATGATGGGAGCGCCTTTCTGACAGGACTCTTGCTGGCGTTAACCCTGCCCCCCACTTTTCCCGTTTCAGGTTGTGTTTTGGGCTCGGTTTTTGCCATCGCCCTCGGAAAACAGATTTTTGGTGGACTCGGGTGCAACATTTTTAATCCGGCATTGCTGGGGCGTGCCTTTTTACAGGCCAGTTTCCCTGTAAAAATGACGACATGGGTCCTACCCCGCTATGCAGACATGAACGCCTATACCGGTTCTGTTTCGCCCGATGCCATTACAGGAGCAACGCCTTTGGGACTTTTGAAATACGAAAAGATCTTTACTGATCTCAAACCCCTTTTCATTGGCAATGTGGGAGGATCCCTGGGTGAAACTTCCGCTCTGGCTATCCTGGCTGGTGGCATTTTTCTGCTGATACTCCGACACGCAGACTGGCGGATTCCTGTGGGATTTTTGGGAAGTGTAGCTATCTTCGGCGGCATTTTCTGGATGGTGGATCCTGCCACTTACCCCAGTCCCCTCTTCCACCTCCTTTCCGGCGGACTTTTACTGGGAGCCTTTTTCATGGCCACGGATATGGTCACGTCACCTATCACCATCAAAGGAACCTGGATTTACAGTATCGGTGCTGGATTGATCCTGGTCATCATCCGTCTCTTCGGCGGCTTACCGGAAGGCGTGATGTATTCCATCCTGCTCATGAATGGATTGACACCTCTCATTAACCGATTGACACGACCGAAATTTTTCGGGGAGGCTCGCGCATGAATACCTCAGTCAAAATGATACTGGTCCTGACCCTTATTTCTGCACTTTCCGGCGGACTTCTTTCCTATTGGGATGCCTACACGTCAGAGAAAATTGAAGCCTACCGGCAACAGGAAATCCAACAGGCTGTAAAAGAGGTCCTGCCCGATACTGACGAAGAAAAAATCCAAGAAGCCGGTGATTTTACCTTCTATGTCGGCTATAAAAACGGTGACATCACAGGCGTGGCCTTTGTCGCCGAAGGCGGCGGTTTTCAGGATATTATCTCACTCATGGTAGGCGTGACGCCGGATTTTAGTAAATTTACTGGTTTGGCGGTTTTGAGCCAGAAGGAGACACCAGGACTGGGAACCAAAATCGCCTATGATCCCTCCCGAAAAGGAAATGAAACCTGGTTTGTTGATCAGTTTCAAGGTAAAAAGTCTGGCAATCTGACCTATGTAAAAAACCAGAAAGCATACGGCGATTCGGAAATTGAAGCCATTACCGGGGCAACTATTTCCTCCAATGCAGTCATTACAATTTTGAATAAATGCATCCCCACCGCCAAATCGGTATTTGAATCCATTAATCAATAGGTGAATTATGGCAAAAAAAGTATCCTTGCTAGAAGATTTTACCAAGGGCATCTGGAAAGAGAATCCCATTCTCATTGCCCTTTTGGGACTCTGTCCGACCCTTGCCGTCACCATTTCGGTTGAGAACGGACTGGCCATGGGGCTGGCAGCCTCATTTGTCCTAATCTGTTCAAGCACCCTTATTTCCCTTCTTAGAAACCTGATCCCTAAACAGGTTCGGATCGCCAGTTTTATCGTGATCATTGCGACCTTTGTCACCATAGCAGACCGCTATCTGGCAGCTTTTTATCCGGAAATCAGCAAAAATCTGGGACCTTTTATTCCCCTGATTATTGTGAATTGCATAATTCTGGGCCGCCAGGAAGCCTTTGCATCGAAAAACGGGGTGGGACGATCTATCCTGGATGCCCTGGGTATGGGACTCGGATTTACCCTGGTGCTTTTGATTCTCAGTACCATTCGTGAGCTGCTGGGTTCGGGAACTATCCTGGGATATCAGGTTATGTGGGATTCTTTCAGCCCATGGATGGTGATGGTCCTGCCTCCGGGGGCTTTCCTGACGCTGGGACTCATGATTGGGGCTTCAAACTGGATCAATGACAGGAGGACACGCTGATGGAACTGCTGGTTATTTTTATCTCAGCCGCAATTGTCAATAATTTTGTTCTGACTCAATTTCTGGGAATCTGTCCTTTCGTGGGTGTCTCAAAACGGTTGGATTCGGCAATCAGCATGGGTATGGCGGTCACATTCGTCATGACCATTACAGCTGTGGTCACCTGGCTGATTTATCACCTTTTGCTGGTCCCCTACAATCTGGAAATCCTACAGTATGTCTCCTTCATTCTTGTGATTGCTTCTCTGGTTCAGCTGGTGGAAATGTTTATCCGGAAGGTCAGCAAGCCTCTCTATGATGCCCTGGGCATTTTTCTCCCCCTGATCACCACCAATTGTGCCATTTTAGGTCTCGCACTTATTGCAGTTCTCAGGGAATACAGCTTCATGGAAAGCCTGATCTATGGAATCGGCGCCGGTGCAGGATTTACGCTGGCTCTGGTGATTATGGCAGGAATCCGGGAAGAACTGGAACTGGCAGATGTCCCCCGGCATTTTCAGGGAGCCGGCATCACCATGATTATTGCCGGAAGCCTTGCCCTGGCTTTTATGGGATTTGCAGGATTAATATAGGAACGTCAACCCGGTGCGGCCGTTCAAGGGAAAAAGTGAGGACATGATATGAACATCACAAGCATCATAACCACCATTGCCGTTATGCTGGCAGTGGGACTCATATATTCTCTTGGCATGGTCATCATGAACAAAACCTTTTATCGTAAGAAAGAGGATTATTTCGGTGCAGACTGTCTTTCATCAGGCGGTGCCTGCAGTTCTTGCGGTATCACAGGGTGTTCAATCAATCCCGCCCGCACTGAAAAGACAGAGGAATAAATATGGATTTAAGTGCCATTCTGATTTCGATGGGTGGTATGGGTGGAATCGGCCTGGTGTTTGCCACAGGACTAGCCATTGCCAATAAAAAGCTCTATATAGAAGAAGATCCCCGGATTGAAAAGGTCAACGATGTCCTTCCTGGAGCCAACTGCGGTGGATGCGGATTTGCCGGATGTATGAATTTCGCCGAAAATGTGGTAAAAGGGAACGCACCCATTAACGGGTGTCCTGTCGGGGGTGTGGAAACGGCCAACAAGATCGCTGAAATCCTGGGTGTGGAAGTCGAAGCAGGAGAGCCCCTGAAAGCACGGGTCCTCTGTCAGGGCGGATTGAATGAAATGGCTGTTAAAGGTGAGTATATGGGACTTGAGTCCTGTGTGGCTGCGCATATCAGCGGCGGTGCCATGAAACTCTGTGAATGGGGTTGTCTGGGATTTGGAGATTGTGTGGAGGCATGTCCCTTCGATGCCATGTATATGAGTGAGAACCGCCTTCCGGTGGTCATTGAAGATAAATGTGTGGGATGCGGCAAGTGTGCGGAAGCCTGTCCACGAAATATTATTGAACTCCATCCCGTCAGTCACCGTGTCTTTGTAAAATGCAAAAACCAGGATGCAGGAAAATATTCCCGGCTGGTCTGTACCCGGGCCTGTATCGGGTGCGGCATTTGTGTCCGGGAAGCCGGTGATGATATGATGTACATGGAAAACGGCCTGGCCCATTTCAACTATGATAAATGGGGAGACCGCAACGAACTTCCCACACAGAAATGTCCGAACCATGTTTTGGTGAGCCTGGATGAAGAAGGGACCGACAGCTGATGTCCATGACGGCTCAAAGCAACGGAAAAGTTGAAACACTCGAAGGTGATTACGCCATCGTGCTGATGCAACCGCAACGTGCTCCTTCCCGGTACTCCCTCCCCCTCTTCCCTGTCCTGCCCCTGAAATCCCGCAATGAACCGGTCCGGATTCCGGTCCGGAATAGCCTGGACGCCAAACCCGGCGATTTGGTGGAACTCACTGAAACTTCCTCCTTCCTGATCCAGTTATCTGCCATTCAATACGGTATTCCCGGACTGGGTTTTATTGCCGGACTTTTAACCGGTTATGTTTTCCATCCCCAATCCCTTGCCATACCTTTGGAACTGTATCAATTTTTCCTGGGTCTGGTTGGACTCGTTTTAGGTGGTTATATCGGTTATAAATGGGCTAAAGCCCTGGCATCCAAACCGGAAAAATTTTACCGGATGGAAAAGATTTTGTAGTTTTTATTATATAGACATTGAGAGGTGAGGGGATTGGATTGATTGGATTGCCTGCCCCGTGAAAAGGGAGCCGGTTTACCGGGATATTTCATGGGGGATTCAATTTGGTAGATTGAT
>JASGMP010000042.1 GCA_030156395.1 Fidelibacterota bacterium | reverse complement strand
TTGGGGATCGTAATACCGCTGATCGTAATCATTGGTAAAAAATGCCTCACAGGTATACACCCGGTCTGTCCCGCTTTCATCAATGCTCCGGACAAAAATAGATATCCGGTAAGGTATCTGAAAATCATAGGTTTCATCTGAGAAGGATTCGGTTTGGATATATTGGGTTATTTGCTGTTCAAGTTCCTCTATTTCAGGAAGATATGAGGATTCAATTCTTTCTGAATCAATGCTCACATTCGGGATCAGAACCTGACCATTGAGAAAAAAGGGAACAAGGATAATAAATATAAGAATTTTATTGATTGCCATGGAGAACTCCTTATTTAACCATAGTTAAATTTAGAGGGCTTGCTCATCTTTGTAAAGATATAATCACGCTTGTTCCCTTAGGGATTATCCCGTATTTTTTCACAAAATTTCAGGAGAGAGATGGACCTTATTCTTGGAATATCAGCCTATTATCATGACAGTGCCGCAGTGATTATCAAAGGAGATATGATTCTAGCGGCCGCCCAGGAAGAACGGTTTACCCGGATCAAACATGATCCTTCATTTCCTGAACATGCCATCCGTTATTGTCTGGAAGAAGCCGGAGTTTCTCCTTCAGATCTGAAAGCCGTCGCTTTTTATGATAAACCCTTTTTAAAGTTTGAAAGGATCCTGGATACCTATCTGCACTATGCTCCCCGGGGACTTTTTTCCTTTACAAAATCTATTCCAGTGTGGATAAAACAAAAGATATGGATTAAATCCCTGATTTATGATCAATTGCCTGGATTTAAAGGGGAATTATTATTTACCCGTCACCATCAGGCCCATGCCTCTTCTGCTTTTTTCCCTTCTCCCTTCGAAAAAGCCGCTATTGTCACCGTTGATGGTGTAGGCGAGTGGACTACCACCAGCATTGGGGAGGGTTATGGGCATTCTATCCGTATGATTCAGGATATCCACTTTCCCCATTCACTGGGACTCCTGTATTCGGCATTTACCTATTATTGCGGTTTTAGAGTGAATTCGGGCGAATACAAACTGATGGGGCTTGCTCCTTATGGCCGGCCGGTGTATACACAGATCATCAAAGAACACCTGATCGATATCCGGGAGGACGGCTCCTTTCGTATGAATATGTCCTTTTTTAATTATGTTTCAGGTCTTACAATGGTAAACCGGCGATTTGAAAAATTATTTGGTTTTCCACGACGAAAACCGGAGGATTCCCTAACCCAGCCCTACATGGATCTTGCCCGGTCTGTCCAGGAGATTATCAATGAAGTGATGTTGAAAATTGCCCGGTATGCAAAAGACCTGACAGGTATGGATTCCCTCTGCCTGGCCGGAGGTGTGGCCCTTAATTGCGTGGCCAATAGCTATGTCCTAAAATCCGGAGTCTTTTCAAATCTTTGGATTCAACCAGCTGCCGGTGATGCAGGCGGTGCTTTAGGTGCCGCTTTGTCAGCTTATTACGAGTATTATGATTATCCACGGACTGTTGTGAAACCGGATTCACAACAGGGCAGTCTGTTGGGACCAGCTTACAATCAGGAAGCCATAGAATCGTTCCTGAAATCCTATAATATTAAATACAGGACCTATAATCCGGAATCCCTGACGGATACAACAGCAGAGTATTTGAATCAACAAAAAGTAGTTGGCTGGTTTCAGGGCCGTATGGAATTCGGTCCACGGGCACTGGGAAACCGGAGCATCCTGGCTGATCCCAGATCCCCGGAAATGCAAAGACAACTGAACCTGAAAATTAAATACCGGGAATCTTTCAGACCTTTTGCCCCTTCAGTTTTGGAAGAATTTTCCCAAGCGTATTTTGATCTCAAGACAAGTAGTCCTTATATGCTACTGACGGCTGATGTACTTAAAGATCATCGTCTGGAAATCGGTGAAGAAAAGGAGGGACTGGAGAAGTTGAAAATCAAACGTTCCACTATTCCGGCAGTTACACATGTGGATTTTTCTGCGCGTCTTCAAACGGTTCACAAGGAAACGAATCCACGCTTTCATAGCCTGATTGCAGCATTTTATCGCCTCACCGGCTGCCCGCTCCTGGTTAATACATCCTTTAATGTGCGTGGTGAACCCATTGTGAATAATCCCAAAGATGCCTTTAGCTGTTTTATGAATACCGAAATGGATGTTCTTGTCATGGAACGATGTATTATATTAAAGGAAGAACAATCTCATCTGGATCCCAAAGACTGGATAACCTCTTATGGAAAAGATTAAATGATCATATCCTTTCACACCATCCAAACAAAAACTTCCCGTCAGTTTGTGCGGATTCTATTGGGGATTCTTCTTATTTTTCAGGTCATTTCATTTTTCAAGGGAAATAATCTCAATTCGGCACTGCTCATCATGACGGGTTTTTTGGTTCTTCTGTTGTTTTTGCCGGCAGTTGTTGTCCGGAGCCTTTTCTGGGGTGTCATGGTGATCACCGGTATTTTGGGAACGGTTTTAACGTTTCTCCTTTTAACTGTAGTATTTTTTCTTCTTATTTTTCCTTTGGGATTTTTTCGCCGGATACTTGGAAAAAGTCCCCTAGATGATAGGATAAAAAAAGAAAATCGGACGTATTGGCGGCCGGTGCATGATGACCACAATGATATGACAAAACAGTATTGAGGGTAAAGCCATGGGTAAATGGACAATTATCAAAGAATTTTTTCAATATGCCCGGGAGAATAAGCGGTATCTCATCTTGCCTATTGTGATGATTCTGCTGTTATTGGGAGTAATCATTATTTTTTCTCAGGGGAGTGCCTTAGCCCCCTTTATTTATGCCTTATTTTGAGGGTTGAATGTCTGTAAAAAAATGGAAAAAAATGCTTTTTTCAATCCTGCTGATTCTGGCAGGTATTTCCCTCTTTTTCTTGACGGAATGGATACTTCACCTTTTTCATCTGGGGGAGGAGTATACCCTTGTGGAAGAGCTGGAAATTCACCATAAACCATATTACCGGATTAACCGAAATTTTCCCCAAAAGTATTTCAGATCCCATGAAACGGCACCTGAATTCAGGGATGAGCTTATCCCACGCTATAAGGGCCCTTCAGAAAAGCGGATATTGGTATTAGGAGGTAGTACCGCCTTTGGCTTTCCCTATTCGTATAACATTACTTTTCCGGATATGTTGGAAGGATTGTTGAACCGGGGGGATCCGGAACATGTGTGGAATGTAATCAATCTGGCCACTTCCGCTATTAACAGTTATTCTGTTTCAGATATCCTTGAACATACATCGGTTCTTGAACCGGATGCTTTGATTCTGTATATGGGACACAATGAATTTTACGGAGCTTTTGGCAGTGCCTCGTCTGAACGGGGATTTACGTCGTATTCCCTGACTCATCTGCTGATGAAAGTTCAAAAGACCTATCTATTCCAGGTCTTGCAAAAATGGCTAAATGTCGTTCTACCGGATAAAAACACCGAAGATCCCTTGATGGCCACGGTTGTAAGAGAACGTCAGATCCCTTATGGTTCATCCCTCTATTTGAAAACCCGTCTGAATTTTATTAAAAATTTGCACCGGATTCACAAAATTGCAGAAAAAATGGGGATTCCCGTGTATATCGGTACTTTAACAAGTAATGAACGATCTCAAATTCCCTTTGCCTCCGATTTTAAGGATGAAGCTCTGAATCAGCAGACACTTTTTAACGAATTTACTTTTTTATTGGAGCGGGAAGACACAACGGGCGTGGAAATGTGGCTGAAAGATATGGAACTCTGGGAGCCTCAATCTGCACTGCTTGCCTATTGCCGGGGAAAATACCACGACTGGCAGGGCAAACCTGACAGTGCTTCCTTTTATTACGCTTTAGCCAGAGACCTGGATGTCCTTCGGTTCAGAGCCGGGTCCGACTGGAACGTGGCAATCCGTCAGTTTGCCCGGGAAAATGACTGGGTGTGTGTGCCGATAGATGAGACTTTTCATAACGTTTCTGCTCCATATGCCCCGGGAAATAACCTTTTTCACGAACACGTTCATCCGAAAGAAAATGGATATTTTCTGATGGCGGAAACCTTTTTCAAAAGCCTGTCAAATTCAGGATTTTATCAACACAAAATTCCTTACGATGAGCTTTTGTCTGATTTCAAAACAACATATCCCATCACTCCTTTTGAATTAAAAGCCGGCGAACTAACAATTCAAAAACTCATGTCCAGATGGCCTTTTGTGTCTGATAATCAACCATTTACATTTAATCCTTCAAACACGACCGAACACTATGCGTGGGAATATCTGAACGGAAATATCAGTTGGGGGAAGGCCAATCAATCCCTGGTTGATTACCATATCAACCGGGATGAGAAGGATCTGGCTATCCGATATGTGAATAGTATCCGGGAAGTTCTGCCCCATGAAGCTGCTCCGGTGATCCAACTGGCTCATATCCTCTTGGATCAAAACCAGATGGATCAAGCCCTGCAGGTTTTAAGAAAAGTGGATGAAACCATGGATGATCCCCATCTCTGGCTTCTTGAAGGATCCATCCACATGAAGCGGGATGAATATGATTTTGCCATATATGCTCTGAATAAAGCACGAAGAATTATTTTGAAAAATCCGTCTTCCTTTCATTCTGAGATGATATCCCAGCTTTATCACTATCTGTTCGAAGCTCTGACTATCACTGGTAGAATGGATGAAGCGGACATCGTGAAAAAAGAATCTGAACACACCTTTCATCTGAATATCAATGCGGATACCTTAAGAAATGCTTCTTAATACTCCATCGAAACGAAGAATTCTTTATGGTCTTATTTTTCTTATACTGATTATCGGATTTTTTTGCCTGATAGAAGTAGGATTTCGTGTGGCAGGATATGGACGATCATACCGGATTTGTATTGAAAAAGAGTTTAACGGACGTACTTATTTGGCAATAAATCCCGATGCAGGACAAAAATATTTTTTCAAAAAGGTTAATCCGAATATATCCACGGACATGTTTCTCAAAGAGAAACCGGAGAATGCCTACCGCGTTTTTGTCCTTGGTGGATCTACCAGCGCAGGTTATCCATGGGAATACAATTTTTCCTTTTCCAACATCCTGAAAGAGCATTTATCCTACTATGAACCTCCATCTCACATTGAAATGGTGAATTTTTCCATGCCGGCGGTGAATAGTTATGCTGTTTTGGATATTTTCCGCCAGATTTCCCGTTACGATCCCGATCTGGTCATTGTGTATACCGGACACAATGAATTTTACGGCAGCATGGGTGCCGGGGGAGGGGGTACCTCCATCCTCCTGAAAAGACTCGTTCTGGTACTCCGGGATCTCCGCTTTTATCAATGGATGGAGGCAAGTGTTGAGAAAATCATATTCAACCACAAGGAACAGGATGTTTCAAATCTCATGCACCGATTGGCTGGAGAAAAACGTGTGGATCCGGATAGCCCCCTTCGTTCAGCAGTGGCCCGTCAATATCAAAAAAATCTCAATGCCCTTTGCCGGCATGCAAAAAGACATCAAATCAACCTTTTACTCATGAGACCTGTCAGTCATGTGACGGAATATCCACCTTTTGAATCATCAGCTGCAGCAGATCAGCAGCCCATACAAAAAGTCATTGATTCTGTAAAACTCATGATCCGAAAGGGAGATTATTCCACAGCTTCCCTTGAGTTGAAAAAACAGCTTGAAATAACTCCCAATGATGCCCATTTGCACTATCTGCTGGGTCAGTGTATGCTCTCACTTCAACAGGAAGATGAAGCGTTGATGCATTTTAAACAGGCGCGGGATTTAGATGCTTACCCTTTTAGGATGACGGGACGTCTGGACAGTGTTCTACTCCGCATAGCAGACACATGGTCAGTTCCGTTATTTGATACCTACGAGATTTTGGCATTACATCACCCCGAGAATTACCCCCGCTATTTCTGTGATCATCTGCATTTTTCCATAGAAGGATTACAAAAGGTGGGGGAATCTCTGGCGGAATATTTACTTAAAAGACCGGTTCAACTTCTGGATCACATGGACCACTTTACGCGGTTGGATTCCCTGTTGGGGGAAATCCGCCTGGATATTTTGTTGAGAACCTGGCCATATACAAAGGATTTTCATGTGACACGTCCCCGCTTTATTCCTGAAAATGACTATGACCGGATTGTGATGAAGGTATGGGAGAATTCTCTGAGTTGGGAAGAAGGCCATGTTTACGCTGCCCGGCTCCTTGAAAAAGAGGGAAAATTAAAAGATGCTATCCGGGAGTACCAGGCTTTATGGCATTTGATGCCCTTTAATGAAGCACCGCTTGTAGAATCCGCCCGCCTTGCCATCCGGTTGGAGGAGTGGAATAACGCAGAAACATGGAGCCGGAAAGCTCTGGATATTTATTTTAATGCCAATGCGCTATTATACTGGATCCAGGCTGAAGCCGCCCGGGGACACACCGGCACAATTCTTTCACTTATGGAGTCTTACCGGGATCCGATATCACAAAGTGATCCGAAAATCAAAGGTGTTTTATACTATTTTGAGGGATGGGCTTATGCAAATCGGCAGAACTACGGGAAGGCACTCAATGCACTGGATAAGGCTTTGGATGTTCTACCTGGATATCGTCAGGCTTTGAATCTCAAACATGACATTCAGACTGTTTTTCAATAAATTTATCTGTACAACACATAATTACAGAGGTATCTGTCATGAATCATGAAAATCAGGAATCCGTGATAACTATTGGTCTTTCAAAGGAATTGCCCCCTGATCCGATTTTTGATCCGGGAATCCGCCGGGCACCGGACCGGGGGTTCAGACTGAATGAAAAGGAAACACGCCAGGCACTGAAAAATGCCTTGCGGTATATACCTCCGGAACTCCATGAAAAACTGGCTCCGGAGTTTTTACAGGAGTTGAAAACACGGGGACGGATATACGGGTACAGATATAAACCTGCAGAACGGCTTTGGGGCAAACCCGTGGATGCGTATAAAGGTATTCTTCCGGCCAGAGCTTTGCAGGTGAATATTGATAATAATCTGGATCCCGATGTGGCGCTTTATCCCTATGAATTGGTGACTTACGGAGAAACGGGGCAAATTTTCCAAAACTGGATGCAATACCGCCTGGTTAAACAATACCTGGAAATTATGAGGGAAGATCAGACACTGGTCGTCAGCAGCGGGCACCCTGTCGGGCTCTTTCCGTCCCATGAAAACGCTCCCCGTGTAATATCCACAAACGGTCTTTTGGTGGGTGCCTGGGATAATCCCGAGAACTTTCACACCTGTGCCGCCCTGGGGGTAAGCAATTACGGACAGATGACTGCCGGCGGCTGGATGTATATCGGTCCCCAGGGCATCGTTCACGGGACCTACATCACACTCCTAAATGCAGGCAGAAAATATCTGGGCATTCCTGAAGATAAAGATCTTTCAGGTGTTCTTTTCATTTCTTCCGGATTGGGTGGCATGAGCGGGGCTCAGGCAAAAGCCGTTGAAATTGCAGGAGGCGTGGGTATTATCGCTGAAGTGGATCAATCACGAATTAAAACCCGATATGAACAAGGATGGGTTTCAGAAGTTAGCGATGACCTGAATAAAGTTATTGAATTGGCGTTTACGTATAAGAAGAAAAAACAAGCCGCCTCTATAGCTTATTATGGTAACGTAGTGGATTTGCTGGAATATTGTGCCAACAAGAGGGTTCCTGTTGAACTGTTATCCGATCAGACCTCCTGTCACGCCGTCTATGAAGGAGGATATACCCCTGTTGGTCTTAGCTATGAGGCCGGGAGGAACCTATTGAAATCCAATCCTTCCCGGTTTCGGGAAAAAGTGAACGCCTCATTAAAGCGGCATTTTGAGTGTATTCAAAAACTAGTTCAACAAGGGGCTCACTTTTGGGATTACGGAAACAGCTTCATGGCAAGCATTTTTGAAGCAGGTGAGGTCAGCATTGCCAGAAACGGTAAAGATGTATCAGAGGGCTTTATTTGGCCCTCATACGTGGAAGATATTATGGGTCCCATCTGTTTCGACCGGGGGTTTGGTCCGTTCCGTTGGGTTTGCCTGAGCCGGAAAGATGAAGATTTACGAAAAACAGATCAGGCGGCGTTATCCTGCATAGATCCTTCAAAGAGTTCACTTCACCGGGATAACTATCACTGGATTGAAACAGCGGAACAAAACAAGCTGGTTGTAGGCACAAAAGCACGGATTCTGTATGCAGACGAAGAAGGGCGAATCCAGATTGCCCTAAAATTCAATGATCTGGTTCGTAAAGGAGAAATTGGTCCCGTTTTGCTGGGCCGGGATCATCATGATGTTTCGGCTACTGATTCACCGTTTCGGGAAACCGCCAATATTTACGATGGCAGTCGTATCACCGCTGATATGTCTGTCCAGTGTTTTGGAGGAAATATTGCCCGTGGCATGACCCTGGTGGTTTTATCCAACGGCGGGGGGGTCGGTATTGGTCGTGCCAGCAACGGTGGAAACGGGATTTTACTGGATGGTAGCGACAAAGCAGACCGGGTTGTGACATCCGGACTTTCCTGGGACGTTATGGGTGGTATTGCCCGGCGGAGCTGGGCCGGTAATGAGCCAGCTATCGAAACAGCCGGATTGTGGAACAAAAACCATACGGACGGTCATATAACCATGCCCTATATGGCGGATGAAAAGTTATTGACAGACATTATTGACAAAAATAAAGAGCTTTAACCCCGGGTGAAGAAATCAAAAATATTGCCCAAGGCCGATGTTTCCGATTTGTAAAGCTCAGTATAGCGACAGCGAGTGCAACTGACAGCAACAAATTTCTTATTCTGAACATCAAAAAGCTTGCTGAAACCTCCGCCGGTTGTCCGGATTTGATCTACTTCATAATCCGTATGACCACATTTGGGGCATTTGTAGTTTAATCGGGTTTGATTATTCATCGTGATTTTCCTTTATGTGTGATAATGTTTTGAAAACAAAATGCAAGAACGTATTCCGTTCGCGGGCAGTGGGAATCGATTCAAAGGGAATCCCCAGGGCAAAAACGGAATAATCACCTTGATACAAAATGCCGGCACTAATATTGTTGTCTGTATAGCGAAACAGCGTACAGGCAGCGGGATCTTTGACCGGTTCTATCCCGTCAGGGGATTCTACAGCATACAGGGTGTCATTCAACTCTGCAACATAGGAAAAGAGGGAGGGAGTGTCCGGGAAATTATTAACTGCCCGAATTTCTCCGCTTCGTGACGCATAGTTTGTGCGCCATGTGAATTTGAGGATATCATTACAAAATTTTTGGTCCTCCGGATATGCCAGGGCATCAGTCCCGATATAAGCACCGCTGACAAGAATGATCCCATTTTTCCGCCTGGAAAAGTCTGTCAATACCCGTTTCAGGGAAGGAGTCCACACACGGTACTTCGGTTTTTGGAATGGTTTGACTCCGGGTGTGGTCTTTTGTTCACCGTGAACAACATCCAGGAGTGCATAAGGAGAGAGAGAAAAGGATGAATCCTGTAAAGCACCCGTTTGGCAGGAGGCAAAGGAATACCCCTGTTCCAAAAGCGCCTGACCATGAATAACGGTATAGTCGAACGTATTTCCGGCGATGATGTCTGTTTCGTAATCAGCAAAGCTGGCCCCGTGTCCCGGATTGTCATCATCCAGCCATGTGACATTCCTGTTAAATTCGTATTGTGACCCCACATAACTCACATCCTGATTCCAGGGAACGCCCTGATCCAGGAAATCAGCAAAACCTGCAATCGGGTCATTTTCAAGAGTTGCCGGAGCACTCACGCGGTCAAAATTATATATCACAAGGGCTGTATCTTTACCCTCAGAAATCCCTGCAGATAATACTACCGATGGAAAACTTTCTCCGCCGGTATTGGCAGCCGTTACCCTGAAACTGTAAACCGTATTCTTTTCGACTTCAGGAATCGTTATAAAGGGTTCATTACAAACCCGTGGAGCTCCAAAAGCCTCGTTGTTTTTTCGCATATACACCAGGTAATAGTCGGGATCTGCCGAAGGTTCCAGGGGATCAGAAACACCACGCCAACTTAAATTCAAATCATTTCCCTGAAGCAGGATGGAAAAATCTTCCACAGGCAGGGGTTGTACTGTGTAGGGGCGGTTTTGAGATGTGGCTAAAAATTTTAAGATTGCCTTGTAAATCGATCGCGATACATCGAAACGAAACTGTGGATCCAGGCCGAATTTCATATCCAGAAAGTTATGATGGGATAAGAGTTCCAGAAGACCGGCCGGAACGTTGGGTTTCCATGCTTCATTGTATTTCCGGTCCCACAGCCCCCGCCGGTTCCATGCCGGGTCGTACAAGCGGCGCAGGTCATCCACGATTTGTGTTTGCACAATATCGGCAAAATCCCGATTGGCAATACGATTTACCCCATCGGGAAACCAAAGGGTATCTTTCAGTCCTTGTGAACTGTAAATCATTAATGTTCCAATGACGGTATCAGTCCGTGCCGATCCGGCATCGGTGTGAAAGGCAAGAGACAGATCTACTGGGATATTAAGCCCTTTTACATCTTGTCGGGCTGAATCAACATAGGTTCCTCCCAGGTAGTTTACCCAGGCGCCACGACATTGATAATCATCATTGTAATCCAGGGTATCCTCATTCAGATTATACACCAGTGTATCCGGAAATCCGGCATACTGTAGATAATAGCGGGCTCCTTCCACAAAACGGGGTCTATGACTGATTCGGCCGTTTCGAGAGACATTTCCCATGCCACCTCCCAGACGGATGGCATCTGCCGTAATCATTTTACCGGTAGCCCGGGATTGATTTGTAAGCACGATGGAACCTGATTCCGGGTTTAACCCTTTATAAAAAGGATATGTTCCGGCGTAAATCCATGTATGGTATCCCATGGTTTGATTCGCCAGTATCCGTGTGCGTCCTCCGGCATGGTGGACAATATATTCGGCATCATCGACGGCTTCGGATGTATCCGCCCAGGAAAGATAAAGTGCATAATCCCCTGTTTCGGGAATATCCGGTATGTACACAATGGAATCAGAAGCCATGGTATCTGATCGCATACAGATCCATCCTCCGGCATGAAAAGGATTTTCGCCGCTTTCATAGGGTGGATTGCCAATCGCAAAGCCGGGAGATTCACCGTGGTAGATTTGCTGCCCATATTTTACATAAGAGCCCGTCGTTGAAGTATCATTATCGATGATAACCTCATGGGTTTGAAGATCCCGCTCACGTGGGAAAAGAACGGTTCCGCCGGCATTTTCCAGCATGGGTGCCAGAAAAGGGACCGTATAGGCCATAGGATAAATATCTTCCACAATTTGAAAGACACGGGCTCTTTGCCATTCCCAGCGATCCAGGCTGTTTTCGTAATACCAACCGTGACTATGCCACAAAGCAATGTGGGCACCGTATAAACCATTGTAAGGACGGACCGGATGATCAGGATATCGGACAAGGGGGGCAGGGGGGAGGGGATTCGGTATTGCCATGCGACTTTTATCGTAACATGTTGAATCCTTACGGAAATAATTGGGGATCAGTTCATACAATTCATACCCACTGCTATAAATCAATACATTTGCATCCTTAAATTGTCCCCCGGCAGATCTGAGAATCTGGGATCGCAACCAGTTTACCTCATCTTCACGATATGGTTTGAATGCAAAAGCACGGTTCATATAAAGTTCAATCGTCTTTTCGTCCTCATGATATGCCAGTGAATCCAACTGTGCATCAGGAGGAATCAATCGGTGAAATGGATCTTTTCGAATCACATCCAGATAATCCTGGATTCGGTGGTATAATCGATATACTGACCTTTTATCGGGATAAATTGGGACTTTTTCAGGCGGGAAAATTGATAAAGTTGCACAGGATGTCAGGGATATAAAAAACACAAACAGATAAAATTTTTTCATAAGTTGCCAGAACCTCATTGCGTTTGAAGTGCTTCAGTATTTGTGGTATCCGGATTCAGTTCCTGCGGCTGGAACAGGGTTTGTTCCAGAATATCCCGGTAATTGACAATCCTGTCCACATAACGGACGGGTTCCATCCCCCTGGCATACCCAAAAGTCAATTTTGAGTAATATTTCGGTTGGCTTAAAAGGGGAAGAACCGTTTTTAGGTCATGCCAGGAGTCTGGGTTTTTTCCCAGGTCTGCTGCCAATCTGCGGGCATCTGTCAGATGTCCGAATCCCACATTGTATGCTGCCAGAGCAAAGAGATAGCGGTCATTGGGCTGGACAGACAAGGGGATCCGGTCAATCAATCCTGCCAGATAACGGGCACCACCGAAAATGCTTTGTCTCGCATCCAAACGGTTAGTCACACCGACAGACTGGGCGGTCGTTTGGGTAAGCATCATAATTCCACGGACACCAGTGGGACTGATTGCCTGTGAATTCCAGTGAGATTCCTGATAGGATTGAGCTGCCAAAAGTGTCCATGGGATATTGTATTTTTCCCCTGCCTCTTCAAACCATTTGCGATAAAGAGGAAGCCGGGTTTCGATACGCCAGTGAAAAGTTCGGATATCAAAATAGTCGAAAAACTCATAGTAACCAAAATATTTTGCCACCAGCTCATCCAGATATCCGCTCTTTTTTATTTTTTTAAACCATTTTTCCGCATAACGTTCCAGGTCATACCCGTTTTTTCTCAGGATCCAGGCGACCTCTTCTGTGTCACTGACCGGAAATAAGGGGATGAGTTCGGGAAAATAGCGACGGTACAGTGAAATGATTTTATCATCACAAATCGTAATATCTATCTCACCAAGCCATACCTTTTCAAGAATCTGTTCAGTGGATAATACCGTAGTGGTATCCCACTCCAAGGGAGGATACTTTTTTTTTAACCGCCTTAAGTTTTCTTCGAAACTCGTCCCTGCCACAATAACCGGCTTAAACTGAAGCAAATCTTCCATAGATCGTGGCAGATTCCTAAATCTTTTTCCCACGACATACTGAGTTACTTCATAATACGTCGGACCAAACAGGTATTTGTTCTGCCTTTCCCGGGTGCGGGTCATGCCGGCTGCAGCGATGTCACCTTCTCCGCGCTGAATAGCTTTTAAAACCTCGTTAATGTTGTGCTTAACCCGGAACTCCACTTCAACACCCAGGGATTGGGCAAATAATGTTGCCAGCTCATATTCCATGCCTTTTGGACCGTCTGTCCCATAATAATAAGTGGTAGATGTGTTGGTGGTTAGAACGATAAGTTTTTTTCGTTTGCGGATGGTATGTAAACTTGAAAATAAAAGGCTGTCCAATACAATTCCCATCCCCATAAGAAAGATAAAACAAACCGAGATGATGAGGATTAAGCGATGTTGTAGTGTGTGATTTCTACTTTTTTTTGTATACTTGTTCAAGTCGGGTATTATTTTTTCTATGATTATACCTGCTTCAAACGAATATGTCAACACTAAGTCCTTGAATTTGGATGGATGAAACAAAAATTACACTCCACCGCTGGCAGGAACCTGCTGCCCGTCGCATCATACAAAAAATCCGGTATGAAGTCTTTGTTGAAGAACAAAAAGTCCCTGTGGAAGAAGAAATAGATCGTTTTGATCCTTTTTCTCTCCATATTCTTGTTTATTTGAAAACCCGGGACGGTGTGTATGAACCTGTGGCCACCGGCAGATTGATTCCCAATGGACATATTGGCAGAATTGCAGTATTAAAAGGCTATCGGGGGCGGGGTATCGGCCTTCTCATGATGGAAATCCTGGAGAAAAAGGCGATGGATAAAGGCATAAGTACCGTGGAACTGGATGCCCAGTTGCAGGCTCTCCCGTTTTATGAAAAAGTGGGCTATAAACCGTATGGCGATGTTTTCATGGATGCGGGAATCCAACATAAAAAAATGAAAAAAATCCTGAACAACCGAAACGATGAAATGTTATGATCATGAAATCAAAAAAACTTATACTCCACAAATCCAACCTTAACCTTCCCTATGAAATACGTTCCACTTATTTCACGGGGCTCAATCTTAACCTCAACCTTGTCCTTAATCTTATCCTTAATCTTATCCTTATCCTTATCCTTATTCTTATCACTTCCTGCACAACAGATACAGAGGAAACATCCAGGCAAATCACGATCAGGGATTGGACACGGAACCATCGTTCTGAAATTATTCGTGAAGCGGATGTCTGGCAGGTGTATTGCTCCGAAAACTTTCCTGTTCAAAAGGATATTGTCCACTCCCTGATTGAACGGGAAGAGCTTCCCATAAAGCCAGTATCTCATATATCATCAGATAATCCAGGAACCTGGTTTCTTCATGTAGACGATTCCCTGGTGGCTGCTTTGACACCATTTCTTTTAAAAGGCGATACAGTCATTATTGATGACCAAGCCATCGATATGCACGGATCTTTTCTTTTTACCGTGATTCCCTCAGGGAGAAACAACGGGTATCATGAAGTGGTTATTGCCGGTAAAGGAACCGATCCGGAAATATTGACAGATTTTATAAATAAATCATTCCTCATCCCGGAGCCCTGGTTTGTGTATAAAAGAAATGTGTGGATCCTGCCTGATTTACAAAAGATGCAGAATCATAAAGAGGCTGATTATCCAAACTTTCCTGAAGGTTCCGTTTTTGGGGACTGGATGCAGAAAATCAGGCAATCATCAGTCCCAAAAGTGCTTGCAGAAGCCTTTGAAACCTTTGTTACCCAAAACCCCATGCCTTTAATTCAGGATTCCCTTGCGACCTTTTTCTGGTTTGAACCATCGGAAGATAAACCGGTATATCTGTTATCTGATAAAACGGGTTGGGATACATCCCCCAAAAACAGGATGAAACAGATCCCTGACACTCATATCCATTATTATCAAATGATTCTTCACCCGGAAGCCCGGATCGAATACCTGTATCGCATGGGGAATGAAGTCAAAAGGGACTATCTGAATCCCCAATATACCGGTTCAGGATATTTTTCCCATTCCGTGTTGAATATGCCCGGTCGAAAACCGGCACCTGAAATCTCTCAGTCTCCCCTTGCTTTTCAATCCGCGATCGATGAGTTTACTACAGATAACGGCAATAGAATCCGTGCGATTCTTCCTCCGGGATATTACCAAACTTCATCTGCATACAGAACCCTGTATATCCTCAACTCATATCAAAATATGTTTATTATTCGGACACTTATGGAAAATCTCATGCTCAGCGGGGAAATTCCCCCGGTGATCGTTGTTTTTGCCGGGAATGAGTCGTTAAGAGAACTGGTTAATACGGTGGACGAACGATATAGAACCATGAAAAAACCGGAATACCGTGTACTTTGTGCATGGAGCGGCGAGACAGACAGATTGATGGTTGATAATACCCTGTGGGAAAATTATCTGCTCTTTTCTCCACTGGATATGCCGGCAATGCCGGATGAGAAAA